>DAOTCE010000038.1 GCA_035452965.1 Candidatus Paceibacterota bacterium
AGAGTGCACCACGTGCCCAGCGCCAGTGACAAGACCGTCTATCGCACCAAGGGCAATTCGGTCAACATCTCGCTAGGCGACCTCTTCCCGGCAACGGATGCGGCCGATAGGGACGCGGTGGCGCTGGAGAGCTTTACCGCGGGATCGCAAGGGGCCAGCATCTATCAGAGCGGTAACTTTCTCATCTACGAGCCGACTAACGATAATAATGACGCTTTCGACTACACGGTCACGGATAATCGCGGCGGCGCGCGGACCAAGAGGGTCACGATCAACGTGCTCGCCGCTTCAATCGGCATCGTCACGATCACCAACGGCGCTGCCGGCAACATAACCCTCACATCTAGCGGCATTCCGGACTACAAGTATGTCATCCAGCGTTCGCCAGACCTCGGCGCCTGGTCAGACGTGGTAACAAACACCGCCGCTTCCAATGGCTTGATCCAATACGGCGAGCTGCCGCTCTGGAACCCGACGTTTTACCGCATCCGCACCGAATGACCCTTCAATCTAAAACCCGCAATTGAGTTTTGCCCTAAACACGGATGGCGACAAAGCAGCCGCGTTGTGAGGCACGAATTGCTGTCACATTTCACAGCCGTCCAATTCGAATTTAGAAGTAGCTCGAACGTCCCGCGCAGCCCCGCCACACGGCATGGACTGACGACATCGGACGCGGGTTGACCTTCGGGATTGACGTTACCCGAGGAGCGGGGACTGCGAGAACCAGCCAATTTTCAACTTTTTTATCTGGCCTCGCCCACTCTGGTGGCTCAAACTGCCGTTTGGTTTTCAGCATTGTTCCGTTGATACAGATGCAATTATGAAGAACGACATCTCCCGGCGTGAGTTTATCAAGCGCAGCTCGGTTGCGGGCGGCACCGCTGTTTTGGCCGCGGGCACGGCAGGGTCATTGCTCGCCCAGGCGGGGGGCACGGACGCTTCAACCCCGGCAGCTCTGGGCGGCGCCAAAGCCCACGCCAAGCAATGGCCGGCGTGGCCGGCGTGGGACCCAGCCGGCGATGCAAAGGTGACCAAGGTGCTGCACGGCAGCACGTGGCACCGGGGGAAGTTGGTGAAGGAATTCGAGGAGAAATGGGCGGCCCTGATGGGCTCGAAGCATTGCCTGGCGGTCGTGAACGGGACCAACGCCCTCAGCGCGTCGTTCATGGTGATGGACCTGAACCCCGGCGACGAAGTGATCTGCGCCCCTTACACATTCAGCGCCAGCATGCTGGGCGTGCTTTACAAGAGCGCGATGCCGGTCTGGGCGGATATCGATCCTCTCACCTACCAGATGGACCCGGCCAAGGTGGAGGCCAAAATCACGCCGCGAACCAAAGCACTCCTCCCGGTGCACATCTGCGGTTACGCGAGCGACATGCCGCGGCTTATGGAGATTGCGCGCAAGCACAACCTCAAAGTCGTCGAGGATGTATGCCAGGCGCACATGGGCAACATTAATGGCAAGAACCTCGGCACCTTCGGCACGACCGGCTGCTTCAGCTTCCAGACCTCGAAAGTGATGCCCATCGGCGAGGGCGGCGCGATTATCACCGATGACTCCGAGCTATACGACAAGCTCTACTCCTACCATAACTACGGTTACAAAACCAATATCACCCCGGGCTCCTACGACAACATCGCCGCATTCAGGCTGGGCAACAAGATCCGCATGGCCGAATACCAGGCGGCAATCGGCCTTTGCCAACTGCCAAAGCTGGAGGAACAAATCCGCGTCCGCACCGAGAACGCGGCTTACCTGACGCCGAAACTGGCCGCCATTCCCGGAATCACGCCGGTCAAGACTTACCCGGGGGTGACCCGGCTGTCGTATTACATGTATCCGTTCATCTACGACGCCGCCAAATTCGACGGCTTGTCACGGGCGGATTTCGTGAAAGCGCTGTCGGCGGAAGGCGTGCCAGCCAGCCCCGGATATCCGAAATATCCGATCTACACACAGGAATTCATCCACGAGATGTTCAAGACGGAGATTTACAGGAAGTTCTACACCAGCGAGCAACTGGACTGGGAAGCTTACAAACAACGCAACCATTGCCCGGGCCTGATGCAGACCTTCGATACCTCCGTGTGGCTCAGCACCACGGGCATGTTCCTGGGAACCAAAGCTGACATGGACGACGTGGTCCGCGCCATCGAGAAGATCCAGAAGAACGCTTCGAAATTGAAGAAGACATAGGCGGCGTCGTTTACCGCCAAAGCGTGCAAGAGCACAGGTGCACGGGGCGTAAAAAGCGGGGGCGGGTGTAATGGGGGGGCCTGCGCCAGACTACCTCAGGTCAGCTTCCAAGCTACGGTTGGGCGACCCGCAGGCGCAGAAACCGCTTCGGAACGGCGGCCGTGTCTCTCACCGTCACCAGGGCGACGTCGCCCGCCCCGCTCTCCGTCACGTTGGTCGCCAGGCCCCATGACCCGTTGAAGTTCACGGCCACCGGTTGCCACGACCCCGTGTTCGTGAGCGAGTCTGTCCCTTCCACGACGATCGTGGTATCGTAGGCTTTCTTGTTCCGGCCAAACTGAATCCCAAACTGATTGTTGGTCATCCCGCAGGTCACTCGGGCCTGGTGATCACTGTTGGTCGGGCTGCCGCCTGTGGCGTACTTCAGCAGATTCGGGTAGCCGTCTCCCGCCGCGCAGTCCGTGTGGTTCGTCAACCCGTTGGTCACCGCCTCGATCCATTTCCAATAACCGGTCGGCAACTGATACTCGTAGGCACCCATGTCCACCGTGCCAAACTTGATTCGCGGGTTGCCCGCCAGGTCAACCAGAGTCGCAAGGACAGAGTTGTCCCCCCGGTTGATGCAAGGCGAAGCGGGCATCAGTTTGCACAGGCCCAGCATGACCCCCTCAAACTGAGGGTCCGAAGCGATGTTCCCGATTCCCGGGGCCGCCGGCGTGGTGCAGGAATAGGTGAAGGTGGAACCGCTATGGTTGTCATCGTTCCTCATCCAGTTGTTGTAATACACGATGCAATTTTGCAGTGTGTCCTGGAAGGACCCCCCTCCGGTTACGGAGGCGTTGTTTAAGACAAGAGTGCAGTTCCTGAGGGTGCTATAGCACGACCCGCCGCCCTCCGGAGCGCCGTTCAACATGAAAAAGCAGTTTTCGGCGGTGCCACCAGCAATCCCCCCTCCCCACCTGCCTGCGGTATTGCTGTAGAAGACGCAATCATCGCACGACCCCATGGAACAGCCTCCGCCGTCTCCGTCACTGGAGTTGCCTCTTACTAGACACCTCTCCAAGTCAACGAGGTAGGCACCGCCACCCGACAACAGTGCGTTGTTGCTCTCCAAGGTGCAATCGGTCAACCAAGAACCGCAGGCACCTCCACCACATTGCGCCTGGCAGGAAATCACTTTGCATCCACGCAAATCGCCGCCACAACATCCACCTCCATTTGTTGCTGTGCACTTTGTGATCACGCAGTTGGTCAATACCGCGTTCCAGTTGTACTTCGCGTAAACACCGCCTCCCCTATTGTCAGGGTATGCCGCTGTGGATGGAGTTGCCCCGTTGGTCAGCATGAAGCCCGACAGTGTTCCGCTGGACATGTACACGCAGCGCAGCGGGGCGCTGCCAGTCGCGCCCTGGATGCGCGTCACCTCCGGACCGTTCACGCTCTTCACAAGGATTTTCCGCGTGATCACCAAGCGGTTTGAACTCGTCCCTTCCGGCGTGACGCGGCTTCCAGTCGCGTAAACACCGTCACCGACCAGCACCGTGTCCCCGTCCGCCGTAGCGTCCACTGCGGCCTGGATCGTCCTCTTGGCCGTAGCCCAGCTCGTGCCGTCCGCGCCGTCGTTTCCCGCGGTCTTGACGTACCAGGTCGCCGCCTGGATATCCGCCCCCAGCAGCAGGACTGCCGCACAATAACCTCTCAATTGATTGCTCATGGTCATTTTAACTCACTGGATGCTGTTGGCAGTAATTTGAAAGCAATAGTGACCAAGGCCTCATGGCCTGGAGTCGCAGCGCCTTCGGCCCCGCGCCCGTGCTGCCTTTCGTACGGCAAGCTCCGCCCGGATGAGTTCAAATTCTACGTATGCCCATCGTTTCTGGCACAACTGAGACTGCAGGATGCATGCCAGCCAGTGAAGTGCAAAAGCGGCTTAATCCACCCATAGGTTGTTGAATCGCCCGTGCCGACTGGGTAGCTTGCTGACCCATGGTCACGAATCTAGTTGCCTCGCTGGCGTCCGCCGCCACACTCCTTCTGTCAGTCCTGACCGCCGTCTCCCATGAGCCGGTCGCCAGGGTCCGCACACCGGTGCGCATTCCGAACATCCTCAACTTCCTTACCCTTAAGTGCGACTTTCACACCCATACGGTTTTCTCCGATGGCTACGTCTGGCCGACCATTCGCGTGGAGGAGGCCTGGAGAAATGGTCTGGATGCCATCGCTATCACCGACCACATCGAGTATCAGCCGTACAAGGGGGACATCACCACCAACCACAACCGTTCATTCGAAGTCGCTTCGCCCGCGGGCAAGAGCCTGGATGTCCTGGTGATCAAGGGGTCCGAGATCACGCGCGACATGCCTCCGGGCCATCTGAACGCGGTGTTCCTGCGGGATGCGAACGCGCTGGCGGTCAGGAATTGGAGAGATGCGCTCGCGGCGGCCCACAGCCAGGACGCCTTTATTTTCTGGAACCACCCGGGCTGGAAACCGCAGGCGCCGGGCGGCAAGGCGGTTTGGTATCCCGAGCACACGGAGTTGCTGCAAAAAGGGATGCTGCACGGCGTCGAGGTGGCCAATGGCGACGAGTACTACCCGGAGGCGCATCGCTGGGCCGTCGAGCACAACCTTGCCATGGTCAGCAACACCGACATCCATAACCCAATCGGCCTGGACTACCCTCACGATGGCGATTTTCGGACCACCACGTTTGTCTTCGCGCGCGAGCGCACCGCCGCAAGCATCAAGGAAGCGCTGCAGGCACGCCGCACCGCCGTTTACTTCCAGGACAAGATCATCGGGACCGAACAGTACCTGCGACCGCTCTGCGAGCAGTCCCTCGCGGTTCTAAACCCGCGCATCGCCGGCTCAGCCCGGGAGCGCCAGTATGTGCAGCTTCAGAATCTCTCTGACGTGAACCTCAAGCTCAGGTCTGCTGGCGGCCAGGAAGGTCTTCAGCTTCCCGAGCGGACAGTTGTCCCCGCGGGCAAAATCGTCCTCATGCAGATTCGGGGGGACGCAAAGAAGAAGGGAGAGATCGCGGTGCCGTTCAAGGTCGAGAATTATCTCCCCGCCCCCGACACCCCGCTGGAGATTCAGCTAAAGCTGCAGGTGGAGTGACCGCACAATTAGCGCCGCTCCCGACACACTCAGATCCCGCCCCCTGCCGCCAGAAACCGTTCCGATGAGCAGGCATTACTCCCCAGCCGTTCGACCTGGGGCCCGCTTTGCTGCCGCTCCTCTTGCTCCTTGGCAAGCTCCAGAACAAGGGTCAATACAGCTGTTGCTTCTTCGGTCGTTCGTGCCAGAATCCCGCCCGTGATTATCTGGGATGTTCACTGTCATTTGTCGGGCGTTCCCGGCGATAGTCCCAAGGCGCGAACGGACCAGTTGCTGCGCTACGCTGACCGCGTGGGGATCGAGAGAATCTGCGTCTTCATGGGGATGAAATGGTCTTACGACCCAGACCCGGCGGATATGCGACGCCAAAATGACGAGGTCATCGAGGCGGTACAACACCGGCCTGACCGGGTCTTTGGTTTCGTTTACTTGAACCCCACTCACCTGGAGGCCAGCCTTGCGGAGATGGAGCGATGCGTGAAGGACGGCCCGCTGGTGGGGCTGAAATTATGGGTTGCCAGGCGGTGCAACGATTCCGCGCTCGATCCGATTGCCAAGCGGGCGGCGGAACTTGAAGCCCCGTTTCTCCAGCATGCATACCTGAAGGCCGGCGGCAGCGAGAACCTGCCGGGCGAATCCACTCCGGACGACCTGGCGCAGCTCGCACGGCGACATCCCCAGACGGCATTCATCTGTGCGCATGTCGGGGCTGAGTGGGAAACGGGCATACGAACGCTGCGGGGTTGTCGCAATGTGAGTGTGGATATTTCGGGCTCGGACCCCACTGCGGGTTTGACGGAGATGGTCGTGGAGGAACTCGGAGCGGAGCGGGTCCTGTTTGGGAGCGACGCCGGCGGGCGCAGCTACGCCTCGCAACTGGGGAAGGTATTCGGAGCCGACTTGCCGAATAGGACGAAACAACTTGTGCTGGCCGGAAACATGAAGAGAATGCTCTCTCCAATTCTGAAACGGAAAGGAGTGCGGGTATGAAGGAGGAATCCGGTGTGAATCGCCGCACTTTTATCAGATCATGCGGCGTTGCGGGGCTCTGCCTGACCGGGGCGGGGATGCCCCTGCCGATCGAGGCTGCCGCGAGCGGTAAAGCGGAAGGGTTGGTGGATGTAAACGTCACCCTCATGCGATGGCCGATGAGGCGCCTGCGGCTGGATGATCCTGAGAAACTGGCGCAGGCGCTTCGGAAGAAAGGTGTCACCGAAGCGTGGGCATGCACGTTTGAAGCGCTGCTGGAGCGCGACCTTGCAGGGGCGAATGAACGACTTGGTCGTGTCTGCAAGTCAGTTGGCGGCGGCCTGTTTGTTCCATTCGGGGCTGTGAACCCGGCCCAGCCGTGGTGGCGAGAGGATCTGCAAAGATGCCAGGAGAAGCATGGGATGGTGGGCATCCGGCTATACCCCGGCTATCATGGGTACACTCTGGAGGATGGGAACTGCACGGAGTTGCTTCGCGCATGCGCAAGCCGCAACCTGATCGTGCAGATTGTGGCGACGGTGGAAGATGTGCGTGTTCAGCACCCGCGGATGAAGGCGGCCCCTGTGAATCTGAAGCCGTTATTGGGCCTTTTGAAGTCCGAGCCGGCGTTGAAACTGGTGCTCTTGAACTGGAATCGCTCACTCAGCGCAAAGCTCGCGGCTGCCCTGGTTTCGAGCGGCCGGGTATGGCTTGATATCGCTACGCAGGAAACTGTGGGCGGCGTCGAGAGCCTTCTTCAGCAGGTGCCTGCCCACGCGGTCGTGTTCGGATCGCACTCCCCTTATTATTACTTTGAATCGGCGTTGCTAAAGCTCAGGGAGTCCGAGATTAAGCCAGAGGACCTGGCGCGCATCAGGCGGCTGAACGCGGCGTCTATTCGAATTTGATCGCCGGTTTGGCACTGTGCATAGCTCGATGTTCTTTAAGAAGATTTGCCTGGCCCTTGTCTGCGCATTCGTGCTGACAACGTTCCCCGGCCTGACGGCACCCGACCCGCGCCCCGAGCCCGCAGGGGGCGTCCTCGGTTCTGCGGAACCCGCGACACTCGACGTCAACTCGGCTGGCCTGGCACCGGAAATGGCGGCGGCCGGGAAGACGAGGCAGCTTGTCTAATTGCTACTGGGTCAGTCCAACATGTTCGGGCGCGGAACGGTGGAGCCGGAGGATCGCACACCCCACCCCCGAGTCCTGATTGCAGCCCGTTCACTTTGAGGTGGCCCCCAAGAGCTCGATCCCCGGGTAAGGCGGACTCTTTTGGATCTGCTGCAGATGAGCGGGAGTGAACGCATGAGAGCCAAATGCCAATTCCGGTTCTGCTGCGCATGAGCCTTCGACGGGTTTCCGCTGGTTAGGATACAAACCAGCAACTAAATCCGCGCGGCGACCGAGCGCCTGCGTGACACATGGCGGGACGGAGCCGACGCCAGTCCTGTGGACAGCATGCCTTTCTGATCTCGTCCATGGGACACGGTTGAACGATGACGCTCGCCGTTATTGCGAAACTCGGGCAAGTTTCTGACCCTGTGATGAAAAGCTTGCGCAAACACCTTGTCCTGCCCCTGCTTTGGCTGTGGCCCTTGGCCTGCGTGAATGCCGCAGAAACGCCGCTGCGCTCGCTGCGCGTGGACCTGCCAGGGCAGGAGCAAAACCTCATCCGAACCTCCTGGCCGGGGATCGTTTGCTGGTTCCTGACCGCTACGGACTTCGCGCAAGACGGGTTCAAACAGTTTGTGGACCTCCACGAAACGCACTCAGGCTATGCACTGCTCACCACCAGCATCCGCCACAATGTCGAGGTGACCCAGCCGGCTGTCCATGACCAGATAGAGCGCGCGGCGGAGTATGCGTGTGCCCACGGAATGCAGGTCGTAATGGACCTGGATGTGCGCCTGGCACGACAGGCGTTCATGCAGAGGCATCCGAATGAAATGCAGGAGATCGTCCGGTTGCGGGAGCTGACGCTTCGACCGGAGGCCGATGCCTCGATCGAGATCCCCGCCATCACACTGGCGGATCACTACACTTCGACTCAGCGGGGCGTGCGCCCGTACGAAACGCTCGCGGCGCGATTGTTGCGAGCCTATTCTTACGTGTCGGGCCCGCGCGGCATTGAGCCCGACACCGTCCAGGACATCACCCGCCGTTGCCGAATCACCCGGTCGGACACCGACGGCTTGGAGGTAACCATCCGCGGCCACGCGACCGACCAGATACGCGCCGCTTGTGTGCTTGCCGCCTTCACCTTGTTTACGCCGGACGTCTTTGCGCCGCATCTGATCGCCTTCGAACGCGGCATCCTCCGGCAATATGCCGACGCGCCCCTGGCCGGCGCGTGCAAGGATGAATGGGGATTCCCCGGGCGGTTCAATCCCCGCCTCGATGACTTCTGGTTCTCCACCGCCATGGCCCGGGAATACAAGCGGCGGCGACCGGGGCGCGACCTCGCGCGTGACCTGCTGCTCATGTTCAAACCGCACGCCGGCCTCGTCCCCGAACGGGCCGCAGCCATCAACCACTACATGGAAATGAGTTGGCAGCGCAACGCCCAGGTTGAAACCGCCTTCTATAAGTCCATCAAGCAGGTCTTCGGCCCGCACGCCATGGTGGCGACGCATCCCACCTGGTTTCCTGACCCGGCGACAAAAGAGGAGGTGTTTAAGAATGGTCTTCATTGGTGGGCCGCCCGGCGTGACCTTGCGCAAACCGATGAAACCACCCCCTTCTGTGCGCGCACCGCCCTGGCCAAAAAGTGGCACAGCCCGATTTGGGTCAACATGTATTACGACGGCAAACTGGACTCTTATCGCGAAGACCTCTGGCGTCATGCACTCGGCGGGGGCCGGATCAATTTCCACCCCGTTTGGCCACCCTCAGCCGACTCGCCCACCAATCGCCTCACAACCTCCATGCTCGGAGATCGCTTGCTGGCCGCCGACTGCCGGGTGCGCCTGTTGAATTTCATTTCCACGGCGCCGATTGACTGTCCGGTGGCGGTGGTGTTTGGTCATCCGGCGGCGCTGAACTGGGCCGGGCCGGGACTGGCCGATGTAGGAATGTCCGTGGCTGATGCGCTCTGGGCGGCGGGTTATTATGCCGACTTGATTCCCAGCAGTGAAATTGCGGCGGGGCATCTCAAGCTCGCCGAAGACGGGGCCCTCCAGTATGGACCGCAGCGCTATGCCGCCATGGTGCTTTACCAACCTGAGTTCGAACGTCCGGCGGTGGCCAGGTTCTTCCGCCAGGCTGCCGCTGCCGGCCGTACCGCCCTATTCCGCGTAGGCGACTGGACGCTGGACTTTGAAGGCAAACCCTTCGCTGCCGCAGCGGAATTGCCACCACAGATGAAGACGCTCCCCGCGGCCGAAGCGGCGCAGGAGTCCATTGCCGCGGTGCGGTCGAAAGGTCTGACGCCGCAAACCACCTGCACCCCGCGCCGACTGCAATTTACCGGCTCCATGATGCCCAAGCCCAGCGGCGAGTGCCATTTGCTGGACGGCACCGTAATCCTGGCATCAGGCGAGCAAGATGTCATGGGCGACCCCATCCGGAAGACGATGCTGCTCAGCGGCCGGCATTTGACTTTCGACGCCATCGGCATTGCCGCCGCCCGGCATGACCGCTCGGGCCGGCTTGAAGCCTTGGCGGCGGGCGGCCTGAAGAAGTTCGAGTCACCCGACCTGACGCTGGAGCTGCCCGAGCGCGCGGATCTGGCCTTGTGGCGGAATTCTCAGGGCCAGTGGCAGGGAGTTTTGCAGGGTTACACGGGCCCGTTGCCCGCCCGGTTAACACAACTGACCACGAACTGGACGCGCCTTCGCGTCCCCGCACCTATGGACCGGTAACCACGCTGGCGTTTGCTTGCGGCTGGCTGGAGTATGGCTTGTTAGTGCGGTCTGGCTACGGTGTGTATCCCATGGGGAGCGCTCCCCATGGGATACACACCGGGGCACCACCGTGCCGTCACCGTAAACTCAAGCCAGCGGTGCCAGGGTCAGAGGGGGCTGGAGAAGGCAGGCAGTCAGCGTCACTGTCCAAAATATGGACAGTGCGCGGGTTAGAGATTGGGATCCCATCCGGTCCTGGCTGGGGAGAAATGATAACAACGTATTCCCTGTGCCTCGGCCATCCGGCCTATGCAGGTGAAAACCTGACATTCTCAATGGCTACCCCCGTCACGATCTACTCGGCCGCCTCGGCCTGCAATTGCACAGGCCCCAGCATACCCGAGGGAATCAGCGGCGCATCCTTGGTGAAGTACTTGGTCGTCGAAAAAGTCAGTCGTCGAGGCTCTGGTCGCGGCTGGTTCTTGAGCACCCAGTCCGGCCAGGCTGGGATTTTGCCCGTGCGCCAACTCCCGTCCGGCGTGCAATCGTCGGGGTATTGTTCATCGCCGATCATGCGGTTGGGCCAGAGGTTGGTCACACGAACCTCCAGCTTGTTGGCTCCGGGCCGTAGCGCCCCGCGCACGTTCACTTGGAACGGCGGTTTCCACAGCACACCCAGAGCCTTGCCGTTAAGGGTTACTTCGGCGATCTCCCGTACGTCACCCAGGTTGATGTATATGGCCAGGCGCGAATCGCGGAGCGCGGCTTGGTCCACAGTAAAGGACTTTCGGTAAACGGCGGTGCCGGAGTAGAATTTGATGCCCTCCTCGCTGCGCTTGGTCCAATCCTCCAGCATTTGGAAGGAGGCCTTCTCCGGGCCGCCCCACTTCGGGTCGAACGCGACTTCCCAGGGTCCCGAAATCTCCATCACCTGCTTGAACGCAGGGAAGTTCTTTCGTCCCCGCGTTCCGGCTTGAGCATTCGAACTACCCTCTTGCGTCTTGCGGAATACCACGAACATGGAGCCGGCCGGGTCGAAGCGCAGCGGCACGATCGTGCGGACTCCTTCCTGGCGGTATTCGGGCAGCGCGCGAATGGTCCCGTCGGCCGGGTCCCATAATTCGGGGATCATTCCTGTTGCGCGGAAGGCGCATTGGGCCTCCACGGCTCGGTATTGCGCGTTGGCGATGAAGTAAACCTCGGCGTCATTGATGCGGCGGTGGATCCAGTTTATGCCGTCGGTGGGCATCTGTTTTTGCTGCGCCAGGCCGGGTCCTTTGCCTTCGGCCCCGACCGATTGTGCCGGGCGGTTTGGGCCAAAGCTCGGCGGAATGGCCGCGGCGGGATCGTAGGGTTGACTCAGCGTGAAGCTGAAATCCTCGGCTCCGGCCAGGTCCTTGAGCGCCTGCTCGAGAGGCCGGCCCCAGATGACGCGGCCGGCACCCAGCGCGTGTTGCTGGACTGCCTTGCCGTCGCAGTCGCCCCAAAGTTCGGCGGCCATTTCTTTCACTTGAGTGTCGCAGGCGGGGTAGTTCACCAGGCTCGGCGAGCGGCGGGGCGGAGGTCCGACCACGACGGCGCCGGCCTTGACCAGGTCGCGCACCTTGGCCAGCAACTCCGGCGTCATGGCCTCGTAATTGGGCAGTTGCATCACCCGGTAGCTCATCCCCGAGGGCAACACCAGCCGCCCGTTCTTCACGCTCAGGCCCTCGATGGTGAGCTTGTCCGAGATGTAATCGTAGTTGTAACCCGCCGGAGCGGCGTCGTATTGGGCGGGCAACGTTTCCATCATTGGGCTGCCGCCGTAATTCTCCCCGTCGGGCAGGAGCCGGCAGAAGTCGGCAACAAAACGGCCCTGCTGCAAGAGGTTCTGGCAGCGGGCCAGGTAATCCATGTAAGCTTTGCCCGGTTTCCACCAGGTCTGCGTCCGGTCCACGTGGAAGCCGTAGGGGCCGAAGGTCATGCCCGGCCACTTGTCCACCCAGGGGTTGAGCACGGTGCGGTGGAAGATGAAGCGGTTGACGCCCTGGCAGAGCGCCCAGTCGGTCATGTTCTTGACGGAATAAGGGTGCTCCGTGAAGGGGTCGTTTTCCCCGCTAGAGGTCAGACTCTCGGCGCCCAGGAACGGTTTGCCCAGCCCGTGAACCACCGAGGAGACGATCCGGGCGGAATTGAGGTGCCAGGCGTTCCATCGCATGATCCAGAACTCGGCCATCGGCATGTCAGCCTCCGCGCCATAGGTCAGGGGATTGATGCCGCGGGAGCTGGGGCCATAGGCCTCGATCGAGAGTTTGAGGCCGCGGGCGTTGGCGAGCTTGCGCAAGGCGCCGGCGTAGTTCGCATCGAGCAACTCGGATTGCGTGCGTTTGGCGTCGCGCAGAAACCGCGCGGTTTGCTCCGCATCGCCGAGCCCCGGCCCGCCGGCCAGGGTGATCAGCCAGGGGATAATGTCGTAACCGCGGCGCTGCTTGAACTCCTCGGCCATGCGCGGAGTCCAGTCCTGCCAATGGACCTCCCAACTGTCTATATGCGTGTAGGTCAGCACCTTGCCGGCGGCCGGGCCGACGTCGTCCGCCAGCATGCCGATCAGCCCTGCGAAGTGGCGCTTGATGGCCTCGGCGCTGAACTTGTCGCACTCCAGCCCCTTGCCGGCCTCCGGCGCGGGACGGTTTTCTACTCCGGTCGAGACATGCCCGATGCGCATGACGATCCACTCGCCGGCCGGGGCGTCCCAGGTAAGCTTGCCGCTCGCGTCCATCTTGGCGCTCAGGTCAAGGATCGTGTCCGGAGCGATGGCGGCGCCTTTCGGGATGGCCGGGTAGGCCAGCACCTTGAGGTCGCGATAGTATTTTGCCGCGGCCAGGGCGGCCGGGCTTAGGCTGGCGGGCGCGGGTGCGGGCGCGGGGGGTCTCTTGGCCTTCTTCCGCGCCTTGGCGGACTTCGCGGCCGGTTGCTTCTTGCCCTCGGCAGGCGCGACCTTCGCCGGTTCCGCGCCTGCTAATTTGGGCTGAGGCAGCCTCCCTTCGAAACGGGCCG
This sequence comes from Candidatus Paceibacterota bacterium, assembly GCA_035452965.1. Taxonomy (NCBI): domain Bacteria; kingdom Bacillati; phylum Minisyncoccota; species Minisyncoccota bacterium. The sequence goes on from DAOTCE010000038.1 coordinate 13,174, forward strand.
GTCCCTTGACCGTCGTGCTGCTCCCGACAACTTTTTGCATGGAATACTCCGGGGTGTTCCACGGTCCCCCGCTGCCGCACCAGCCGGCGTCGTTGTTCATGTTGACCTCGATCCCCAGGCGCCCCGCCTCAGCGACGGCGAACTTAAACAACTCCCGCCACTCCGGGCTGCCGAAGGGATACGGCCCGTTTGGAGCCATGCTTCTGGGGTTGGCGACCTCCATGATCAGCACCCCCTTGATGCCCGATTGTGCCAGCGCCTCCAGGTCCGCCGTGATTCCCGCTTTGGTGATGTTGCCGTTGATCCAGAACCAGTAGGTCCACGGGGCGGCCTCTGGCGGCGGACTACGGAAACTATCCTCCAGTTTGTCCGCGTACGCCGGCGCAACCAGCAACGCGAACCATAGCAGCAACACATCCACGCTTGCCATCCAGGTTCTCTTCATCTCAGTGCCCTTCGAAAGTAATGACGTCATAAGTTCGATCTGCGCCGACATAGTAGACGAGGAGCGAAAGCCCGCAATAGTCAGTTTCCAACTTCAACTGCGCATGCGGCAGCTTCCTGGTCCGCGCCCTTACATCAGCTTGTCGCCATCAGGGATCGCCGGCGCCCGTCACGCTCACATTGTCAATGCACGAACTGTAGTCGCCTCCGGTCCGGGCGCCCACAAATGCCAGCGTGTGGCTGCCGGCCTCCGTGCAATTGTACGTCGCCGTGAACGACTGCCACTCGCTTTGGCTCTGGCTAGCGTGGCTCACCGTCAAAATTGCGCCGCCGTCCATCTGCACCTGAATCGTATTGGGGCCATAACTGCCGGCCCGGCCTACGCACGCGAACGTGACCGCGTAGCTGCCGGTGGCGGAGAAGTGCAGCAGCTGCGCAAAGCTCGAGAGCGCGCCGTTGGCCCCCTGGATGAACGCCGCCTGGCTCCCGTTCGGGGCCGCGGGCGCGTACCATGTGCCGCTGTTATGGTCTATCCCCGCGCTCGTCCCCAAAACCCAGCCGAACCCCGTCGCCCCGTTGAAGTTATAGGTGTTGGCGGCTCCGCTGGTGTTCTGGTAAGCCCAGCTGGCCACGAGCGGCGTCTCGAAACTCCCGTTGCGCACCAGCGTGGCCGGGCCTACGGTCAGCAGCGCATCGGCGCTGAGGGTTGAGCCCAGCGCGTTGGAGACGATCACCGAGTAGGGACCGGCATCGGCCGGCTGGACGTTGGCGCGAGTGTAGCTGGAGCCGCTCGCCTCGGCGAGGTTGGTGCCGTGGAACAACCACTGGTAGTAAAGGGGCGCGGAACCCTTGGCCGCCACGGTGAACGTGGCGCTGTCGCCCGGGCTGACGGTCAGGCTCTGGGGCTGAATGGTAATGGTAGGCGGCGTGGCGGAGACGTTGAGATTCGTGACGAACAACAGCGCGCTCAAAACCGCGCGCGGGCTGCCGTCGCGCAGCGTGTTGACCACCTCGAAGCCGCCGCTGTCAGTCCGCAAGACCGCGGTCACGCTACCGCCGCCGTCCTGCTGGTAGAGGTATCGCAGGTCGTAGGCCTTGGCCAGAGCGTTGCATTCCGTGTAGGTGAGCCCGTTGTATCCGTGATTGATGTCGGCGGTGATGAGGCAGTAGGTGCCATCGGCCGTCATGCCGAACAGCGACCTCGAATAGTGCATCGTGTTGTAGCCGTCGTTGGCGCGCGTCGTCTGCTCAACCCCGTTGACGATGTGGTCGGAATGGTAACCGCTGGCCGCCTCGACGGCGTTCATCGCCGCGTTGCCGAATTTCTGCTCCACGCGGACCCGCATGCCGAGAGTCAGCGCCGCGATGAGGGCCGGATCCGATGTGTCAATGCCGAAATTGCCAGCCTCGATGGCCACACTGGACAACGGCCCCACCGCCACGTTCGTAACCGTTCCGATGCCGAAGAATGAGTTTCTGCCGGCGATGCCATTCGCATAGGCATAGCCTGAGGAGTTTGACAGGTACACCAGATCACCCTCCACTACGAACAGCGTGTTGGCGGTGTTAAATGAGGTGGGAACCCAGGAGGAAGACGAGTTCGTAGCGTGGAGAGACGCCCACACCGCCGTCTTGCCGGGGGACGGCGAGGAGTTAATGTTTGCGACGGCGTACTCCGTGAGGACTTCCTCGTTGGTCCCCAGGAGGCTCAGCACGTAGCTGCCCGCCCCGCCGCTACTGGTCACGAGACCATTCGCCGAACCGTCGTTCTTGAATCCTACGACCTGTGTCGCGTTTCCGGTCAGGCTTACCGTGAAGCGATTGCCGTAGTCCGCAACGAGCGGATAATACGGCTGCGGCTGGACGTAGGCGGAGCCATCGATTAGACCGTTCCCGAACTTCGCAAAGTACTGGTCGGCATTGATGCCGCCGACGACGATCCAACCCGGGTGATGGGCCTCATAATCCTGGGCGATCGCGGAAACCGCCGCCCGCACATAGTCCTTACCGTTCGACGAAATCGCCCAGGTCACGAGCTTCGAACTGGCGCCATCCGTCTTCATCTTGAAGACGCACACCTGCTGCGTGTACGTGGTGCCGGAGGTAACGGTCGTCCCAGACACCTTCTCCAGTTCCATGCCGCCGCGGTGCGTCATTGTCGCCTCGTACGGCTTCCATACGCTTGCGCCCGTGCCGTCGGAGTACGTCATATCGGACGCTTCGACCCTCACGAACAGGGCATCCGCATCGCCAATTTCGATGTTGAACGATTTGCCATTTGCTGCGTCACCCAAAGTGGCCCGCACAGCCGACAGCGGCTTGAAACCGCCCGAGAGCGAGTCTGCGGCGAGCACCGTATAGTAGGCGTCCGCCTGCATGTTATTCACCCTGACCGACAGCGTCCCGCCGTTGAATTGTATCGGGCCGATTTTGGGCTGCGGAGGACCGGCCATCGTGGGCAAAAGCGCGATGAAAAGGCAAACGACGGCGACGCTGCAGAGCAACGGAAACTCTGAATGTGTTCTCATAATGTCACTGAATGCGGTTTCACGAACGTCTGCCCGGCGGCCGCACACGCATGATCAGTCGCACCCGGCGCTACGCGCAAGTGCTTTTTGGGACCAAGTCAATCCGCCGAAAACGGCTCTAGCGTTCCATAACAAGCCCCGGTAGCAGCCAGGTGATTAGCGCGTGACCCGGCTCAGCCTCGCAGCCGATCATCCGTAATGCCGAATTCGGATTGCCGGGATCAGTTCTGGCCCGGCGGAATAGGCGCGGGCTGGGCTGGACACGCCGATCCGGGCGGCAGGATGCCTGTCGCTACGCGCTGGTGGTGGCAATATGCGCCCCCCGGGTCCATCAGTTCTGGCTTTATGATTGACGACTGGAATAGTTTCCACATCCAATACCGCGTGCGTCTAGAAACGACTCTTAGTGTCATTGCGGCGGTTGTTCTTGCGGCGACCGTGACGTGTGCCACGCCAGCGCCCGCCGCGCCGGCCGGGACCAGGTCGCCGGGAACGATACAGGTTTTCGATGCCCGCCCCCTTCGCAGCCTGGACTTAAGTGACACAAACCAAACGGCGCAGCTCTGGGATACCATGCACACGCTGGCCGCATTGCAGGGGTTGGCGAATCGCGAGGCGCCGCGGCTCTACGTGCTATACTGCGCCGGTTTCGGAGTGGAGACGGACCAGTTCTGGCTGGACTGGTTCCGCGGGGAGGATGGTTGGTTGAAGAATGCCGAAGTGGCCCCCCTGTCCTCCGTCGAGGAGGTCGTCCGGTCGTTCATGAAGTGCTTCAAAGGTCTGGTTGTCTATGACCCGGCGGTTCCGGCTACTGCCTGCGTTGCTTCAACGGCCGCCGGGTGCGAGGACCTCCTGCCAGTGCGCTACAGCCGCACGACGAATTCGATGTTCAACTTGCTGACCGGGAAGCTAGGGTTGCCCGTTCGCCTGTGGCTGCTGAATCCCGACGGCACGCCCAAATTCACCGGCAAGGGGATGATTCCTGACCTGAAGGAGCCGTCGTCGGGCAGCGCCAAGAACGACGCCTACCTCTGGGCGATCCGGCACTATGTTGATTCCGGCAAGTGTGATCCCCGCTATGCGGCCTATTACATTGACAGCTACTGGATGAAACGCGCCAGGGGAAGCCAGTCGGACCTGCATACACTGCCCAACCACGACTACTTCATATCGCGCAGGGCATTCTTTTTTGACCTGGCCACCTGGGGCGACGAAGCGCCGCTGGACGACCCAGACCAGAAGCCCGGCCTGGACCGCCAGACCTTCTTGCAGATGATGGCTGCCCTGAACCGCAAAGCCTCGAACAGCATGATCAAAGTGGGGGGCTTCACGCCGTGGGCTTTCAAATACACCGATCATCCCGGCGCAGGCGGCAAGCACGGCGGCGTGGAAACGGAATGGGAGTTCGCTCGGCTGATCTCGCAATATAATGGCTACATGGAGGCCGACGCCATAGGAGTCGGGACCATCGCCAACGCCTCTTTCTACACGCATTATCCGCTCAGAGAGCGGTACCCGCAGCCTAATCCAAAGCCGTCGTTCGCGGAATGGCGGAAGGCAGGACACCTCACGGTCGAAGGCATGGTGGCGTCGAGACTTTACGTGGGCTATTACGTCGGCGACTACGACTCACCCTCGTGGCTTTACAAGGCAGTGGCCGCATTCTTCGCTGACCCGCAGCGGGGGCGTATTCCCCTCGGCTGGGCCTTTGATCCGAATCTCGCCGACCGGGCCCCACAAGCGCTGGTTTATGCCTATCGCCACGCGACCACCAACGACTACTTCATCGCGGGGGACTCTGGCGCTGGCTACCTGAACCCGCGCGCACTGACGGTCCGCCCGGACTCCAAGCTGTCGCCGGCACTCAAGCTCTGGACAGAGCATTGCGCAAGGTATTTCAAGCAATGGGACATGAGCATCACCGGATTCATGCTGGACGGCTCCGCCGGGGCCTCGACAGAGGAGGAATTCTCCGCTTATCAGCGTTTCAGCCCCGACGGCTGCGGGAACCACTTTGATCTGGCCCCGCGTGTCATCGCTGGCGTCCCGACCATTCGGGAGTGGGACATGCCCGATTCGGCGCAGGCTACGGCAGCCTACCTGGCGCAGCAGTCCGCCGCGGCGACCAACGCCCCACGCTTCCTCTGGGCACGCACGATTCTGAAGTCGCCAGCCTGGCACGTGGAGGTATCGAAGTTCCTGCGCGAAAAGCACCCTCAGGCACCGGTCGCAGTGGTTGATCCTTACACCTTCTTCGGCCTCATCCGGGAGCACGTGGCGAAGGCGCCGAAGTAGTCAGTGTCTTTGGCTCATTGAACTGCCCGCTGCGACCGGCAGCAATTCCTGCCAGATGGTGATTGACACGCCGCGATGGATTGCTACTATGCCAGCATAACGCACGTCACCTAGTCCAATCCCTTGAGTTTATGAGGACAAGACCTTTGTTGAAGTTCTCGATTTGCGTGAGCCTGACCGCGGGTTTGCTCTTGTTACTGGCTGAGTGCGGTCTTGCCCAATCCACCGGCACTTCCAATTCGATCGTGCCAATCGTAACCATCCGCGCCATTGACCCGGAAGCCTTCGACCCCGGAGATAATAACGCGGTGTTCCACCTCCAGCGCGAGGGCCCGACCAATCTCACGCTGAATGTGTTCCTCCAGATCGGCGGCACCGCCGCCAATGGCGTGGACTATGTCACCATCCCGAGCTGGATTGCCATCCCCGCCGGCGTCCGCACCGTGCCAATTCTCGTTCGGCCCATTGACGACAACCTGGTCGAGGGACGCGAATCGGTCCAGGCGCGCCTGGTTTACCCGCCCATCATGCCGCCGATCGCTTATCTCATCGGCAGCCCGAGCAACGCCGTCGTGTTCATCCACGACGCGCAGCCGTTCGTCGCCGTGGAAGCGACCGATCCCCACGCCGCCGAACCGGGCGTACTCACTGTCGTGGAGTCGGGTGAATTCACCATCACCCGCAGCTACGGGACCAATGTGCCTCTCATCGTGCATTACTCCATCGCGGGCACAGCCAGCAACGGCGGGGATTACTCCCATCTCTCCAACTCCGTTGTCATTCCCGTGGGTCAACTCGCCGCCAAGGTTACGGTGCATCCGCTACCCGACAACCTGCCGGAGCCGACCGAAACTGTCGTGCTGCGGCTGGAGCTTTCCACGGCCTGCGCCGCCACCGTTATCCCCGCGCCCTACGCCTGCTACAAGTTCAGCACACCGCGCGAAGCCGTCGTCTTCATCGCCGACAACGATCCGCCCGCGAACCTGCCGCCGACTGTCCAACTCACCAGGCCACTGGACGGTCAGACATTTGCGGCCCCGGCCAGGATCCCCCTCCGCGCCGTCACGGTGGACCCCGACGGCTACGTGCCGCACATCGAGTTCTACGCAGGCTCCCTCCTGATTGGCGAGGAAACGCGATACTTCTTTGTCCCGCCGCCGCCCGGACAGCCGATTGTCTATGAGACGATCTGGACCAACCCGCCGCTGGGCCGGCATGTGCTCACCGCCCGCGCCACGGACAACCGCGGCGCCGAGGCGGTTTCCCCGCCGGTGAACATCTGGGTCGTCCGCACCAATGAACCGCCCGTCACCAACCTCCCGCCCGTCGTGACCATTTCCGCACCCGACCCGGTCGCCTCCGAGGGCACCAACTGCGTCTTCTGGACGGGATGGAACTGCTGCCCGGCGCCCACGAACTGGTTGGGGACCAACACCGCCACCTTTGTCGTGCGCCGCTCGGGGCCGACCAACGCCGCGTTGACGCTTCACCTTTGCATCAGCGGCACCGCTTCCAATGGTGTGGATTACTACCATCTGGCCCCCTGGGTGACCATTCCCCCCGGCCTCCGCGCCGCCGAATTCAAGGTGGTGCCTATTGACGACCTCCTGCCCGAGCGGCTGGAGAGCGTCGTCGCCCGCCTCTGCGTGCCCCCGAACACCTCCGCCGCCGTGCCGCCGTATATCATCGGTTATCCAGGCCGCGCCGCCGTTGTGATCGTGGACAACGATGCGCCGCGCCCGGCCACCAGCGTGCTGTCCGACCGTTGCGTTCACATCACGCACCCCGGCGCCAACGGCACCTCCTGGCGCATCGAGTGGTCCGCCAACCTGGTTGACTGGACCCCCATCTGCACCACTACCGTCACCGATGGCGCGGTCCACTTCGTGGACCCGGACGCGGAGGACGAAGCGCAACGCTACTATCGCGCGGTGCCTGAGGCGGCTCCGCCTTCCGAATAGGCGGCATAATCAACTGCCTGGTGGACCTGATTCCGGCCGCCCAGCCTGCGGTCGCGTTGCCGGTCCGGTGATAAGTCACTTCCCGTCAAATGCCTGTCGGACTGCGCGCAGGATGGTGGTTTCAGTCATGGGCGGCACCCAGCAGTAATCGTCTTCGTAGCCGTCCCGCCAGCATTGGTCAGTGGGGACGTAGCCCGGCGCGCCGTCGCCGAATCCGGCCACCATGATGAAGGAGGCGGGCCGCAACTGCTGGGCCGCGAGCTGATAGCCGACGAAGCATTCGGCCGGCAGGACCGTAAAGAGCGCCGCCCCATTGCCCAAGTCGAGACACGGCACGTCGATGCCCTGCCCCCGGTCCACGCGCTGCCGCCAGCTTAACCCGAGCGCGGCTTCGATCCGCTGCCAACGGGTCGCGTTGGTGCTGGCCAAGGTGGACTGCATTGCCTCAATAGTAAACTTGCCCGTGCTCCGAGCGGGCAGGCGCAAGTCCGCCACGCGATACCCGACCTCCTTGAGCGGTCGTCTGCGCGTTGATTGCCAGGCCTCCACCATCGCGCGATAGAGGCGGTCCGCCAACAACATGCGGTTTTCCCGCGTGCCCGTGTTGTATTTGCCGGCCGTCGTATCGCCCGCGCAACCAGTGAAGTAGATCTGGAACACGGCGGGGTGGTCCGCTTGCCGTCGCGCCCGGGCGAGGCCGGGGAAGTCTGCGGACACCTGGCCTTTGCCGTAGTAGCTCATGGGATGCACGGCGTAGCAGCTCCAGACCAGCACCGGCTTATCCCCATCCCATAGGCTGATGCTCTTCAGCCACGGGTCCACTTCACCTTCCGGCGCGCTGAAAATGTCCCCGCTCGCGCTGCCGCGCTCCCAGGTAATCCGGCCGTCCGGCCGCACGACGCGCCGGTTCGACGCGAGCCGTTCCACCTTCGCCTGCCCAATGCCATAGTGAGTGACGCGCCGCGGGGATTTAAGGGCAGCCTTCAACGCCGAAGCCGTCCGCCGCACGGCCGTCTCATGGAACGCAGGATCACAATTCCAGCCTTTGAGGCCGTGCTGATCAAGGAGCCGCTGGGCGGTTAGATCGCAAATCGGCGCGTCGTGCTGATGCACGGTGGCGAGCACAACACGTTTGGCGGCGGTGCCTGCGGCCTCCGCCAGCGCCTCGCGCCAGCGGTCGTACGAATCATTGTTGCACTGGCACCAATCCAATGCGACCACCACCACCGGCTGATCCGCCCCGAGCAGCACGAAGCCCTTGGCGAAAAGCGGGTCCGCGATCTCCTTTGCACTCGCAACTCCGCCCCCCATGCAGGCGTGGCCGATGGGAATGGTGATATCTGCCTCAAACGTCGCCACGCGCCACTCCCCCTGCGCGGCGACTGCGGCCACGCAGCAGCACCCAGCCAAAACGCGGCTCAACCAGCTCGGGAGTTTGCAGCCAACTGGCAATTGTCGCGACATAGGTGGAGGACCGGTATATCTCAGACACATTTCAGGCAAAGAAAAATAAGGGCTGCAGGAACTGGAACTCTGCGAGCTACCTTCCCTGCTTCACCGGCACTTCAAAACTGCCGGCAATGAAGCTCTTCTCCAGGTCTGGCAGGCACAGGTAAATCCTCCCCGGCAGTTTCCCGTCCGATAGCTGGCCGAATTCCAGCCGCAGTACGTAGCGGTCTATGAAGCACCTCTGTTTCAGCGTTTTGCGGTCCGTCTCCTTCCACTTCATCCAGATGTGAGGAGTGATTCCAGATCCCTCTTTCGGCACGGTGAAGGTCCCATTGCTAAGCTTGGTCAGGTCGTTCTCGAATAATACGACATCCATCTCCAGGTCAGCGATGAAGTCCTTTCCCTGCTTGAACTTCAGCCAACTGCCTGCCAAGGTGATGTTGTTCGGGCTGAAGGATTCTCCCTGGATGCGGCCGGTGACAGGGCCGGATGGAATTTCGGCGCCCGCGAGGTTCATCGTCCAGCCGGAGCCGTCGGGCTCGGTATCCGTGGTCTCCTTTTCCGCCTTTGTCGCGCTCCGTGGGAAGGTCCTGGAGGTGGATTGTTGCGGCTGGGTAGCGGGCGGAATCTGCTTGAGGCGTGCGGTAACGAAGAGAAAGAAAGCCGCCAAGGCGATCGTCGCCAACACGGTCAGGCCGAGCGCGACGTAGCCGACAATCAGGCCCGCTTTAGCCAGTCCGCCCCCTTGCAGGCCCGGCGTTGCCGCGATCTTCTTCCTGGCCATGTGACCACAGATTATGCCGGGGATGAAGCCAAGCGGGATAATGACGAAACTCCCAATCGAGCAAACCAGCGAGGCGACGGCCAACCCGCAGGTCTTCTGCCCCGGAGACGAAACCGGCGGCGGGCGGAATCCGGCAGTCGGCGGCGCAGTCGGTGCGGCGGTCGCACACGCCAACCCTGGCGCAGCCGGGACCACAATTGTCTGGCCGCAGGAGGGACAGACGACTTGCAGTCCGGCATGACTATCGTTGCCGGTCAGGTGTTGACCGCAGTTGGAACAGCTGAATTTGAAGTCGCTCATGAGATTGATTTGATTACATACAAAGCCGCCAGCCTGGTGTCAATCAAGCCGCAAGGGCGTGGCCCCGGTCAACCGAATCTATCGAAGAAGCGGGCTGGCTTGCATAACCTGCTGATTCTGCATGACTTCCACAGGATTCTGTGTAACCCACTAAAAAAGTGGCGTTTACGCCAAGATTCTCCCCAAGGTGTCAAGTGTGTATCCACGGTGTGGATACGGCGAGGATACGGTGAGGATACGGTGCGGTCCCCATAGGAATGGCATAAGCATCTGAAATTTCTGCGTTTACAGCTTATTTCTTATGGGAGCTTCAGCAGTCGCGGTACGCAAGCCCCACTAACCTGTTATTGTCGGTCCCAGGCTGGAAAAGGGGCACTGCAACGCAGGCAGCCTGGTTGTTTGAGCTACGGGTAGACCGCCAGTCTGACCGATTCCGGGGCAAAAGGCTCGATGCGGATGGTGTTGGCGCCAGGCTTGAGGTGTTTGCTGATCTCCAGGCGCGAGGGCATACCGATGAAGCCCCCGGCTTCACTGCCGTTGACCGTCACACGCGCGGCAACTTCCGGGGCAATGGTCCCCAGTTCCAGGTAAACGCGCGAACGCTGCAAATCAGCCGCAGCGAAGTCGCAGTGACCGAGGAAGGGATCGGCCTTGACCGGGCTGAGGGTCAGCTTGCCGTTCAGCGTTCCCCAGACGCCGGCGCCGAAGGCCAGGAGTTCGCGCGCGGCCGGCCAGGAGCTGTCATCGAAGCCTGCCTCAGTCCAGTGCTCGGGGTTTTCTTTAGAGGTCTTCCAGGTCTTGCCGACGCGGTCGGTCAACGGTGGGCCGGAGGCAAGCTCGACAGTCAGACAGCCCAGGAGCCCCGCGGGATTGGGTTTATCACCGCCGTTGACCGCGGCAATGGCAAGCTGATTTCGGCCGGGAGCAAGGAACCTTGTCACGTCCAGTTCCGCCGGGTTGCGCCATCCCTCGGGGCTGCTGTCGCCCTGGCCGGCTTCCCTGCCGTTGATGAAGAGTGTGAAACTGTTGTCCGCCGTGCCAGCGAAGGTGGCTTTCCGGATTGTTGCCCCGGCTGGAATATCAATCGTCCTCCGGAAATAGCGGGTGCCGGGCGGGGCATTCTCTCGGCGGTTCGCCTCCGGATACCACGTCCAGGAACAGCCGCGCAGCGCCAGAGCGGGGCTGTTGCAGAGGGACAGTAAAGGGTCCGGCGGCGCTGGGACGGTTTCTCGCGTCACCGCCACCGTGCGGAGAGTCGCAATGCCGCCCGGCTCCAGGCGCGGCGGCAGGGTCCGGGGCGTTGGCTGGAAGACGAGCAGGACGCTCTCGTTCGGCTCAAACGTTAGGACCAGCTCAACCTGCCCGCCTTTGCGGGAGAATGGCACGGTGGTGATCTCGTTGCGCATGGCGTCCCAGCACTCGGGGATGCCTTCAGCAGTGATGCGAAACCGGAAGCGGCGCGGCTCGCCTTCGTGGTTCTGGTTGGCAATGAAGAACACATCGCGACCCTCCTTCACACGGTGCAGGACGTGCAGCCAGTTGTCGGTCGCACCTTCGATGACCTCCAGGGTCGGGTGCACGCCGGCATCCCCCGCCAGCACTTGCTGGAGCAGCCCGGGTGTGGGCTGGCCCGGCAATAGGTAGGAGCGTCCGCCGGCCGGGCTGGTCTTGCAAACCGCCCCGCTTGGTGCCGGCTGGCCCCAGATCGCCTCGCGCAAATGAGCAATGTCCTGGGCTGTCTTGCCGATCGTGGCAGACTTGGTCGGCAGGAAGTCATATGCCAGAACCACTCCGCCGTGGTCGAAGAACTCCCTGGCTTTGGCCAGCGTAGCGTAAGGAATGACCTCCACTGGCGGAACGATGAGCACCCGGTATGACTCCTCACGCAGCTTCAGGGCGGACCGGTTGACCTTGGTGTCCCTCTCGAACACTTCGTAGGGCAGCCAGTCGCAATCGTAGAGGGCGTCCTGGAGGCTCTCGCTCATCTGATCGGGCAGAATGTGTTTCCCGCAATGTGCGCTTTGTCCCAGGTAAAGCAGCGCCACCGGGCAGACATGCCGTCCCCCCGTAAGCATGAGGCTCAGGCGGCTGGTGTAATCGGCAAACACCCGATAGAGCGGCCAGCGCGGCTCGAAACCGTTGTTGTAAAAATAGGGCGGGCAATCGGTGTCTTTGGGCGCGCGCGGATTGAACGAGTGCGGGATGAAGAAGTTTATGCCCGATACATGCATGTGGTCAGTCCACCACTTCATCTCCGGATAGGTGAGGTCCTGGCCGCGGGCGCCGAAGATTTCGACCATGGCAACGTCATTCGCTTTGCCGTAGGCATGACTGATCGAGCTGCCCAGTTTCGGTGTCTGCCAGCAGGGCTTGTCGCGCGTGACACGCTTTCCCATCTCAAATTGTCTGAACACGGCGTCAATGCCCCCCATGTGGCCGTGGCCCTGCAGGCGCATCATATCTCCGGCGCAGAACTCGCGATTGAAGTAAAGGTGGCTGTGCTCCATAAAATGGCCCGTGGACGTCACGCCATGCTGGCGGCACCACTTCGCGATGCCGCCGTACATGGTTCGGCCCCAGGCCTCCGCCAAGGCATCCAAGTACCGGTAGCGCGCCGCGACCTGCTCCTCGCCAGCCAGCTCGGACTTGTAGGCTGCGTAAGCCTTCGTCCAGTCCACGCCCCATTCGGCCAGCACGCGGTTCACTTCGGTGCCCCAGTCTCCGGGGGTCTCGGGCTCGTCGTAGAAGAAGCCGCGGATGGTCTTCCCGAACTCGGCTTTATAGTGCTCAAAGTGCGGCTGGTACACTTCCTGGAGGTACCAATCCACGCAATCCTGGCTTGCGCCGTCCACGCTTAGCTGCGAGCCACCGACCTGGATAAGGCCGGGGGCCTGTTCGTGGGTAAACTTGAGGATGCGCCACTTGCCGGCTGGGGCCTGCCAGCTCAGCTTGCCCTTGTTGATATGGGAGGCGAGGTCAAAAAGCGTATCGCCTCGGATCTTGCCGTCGGCGCTCACCTGCCCTGCGATGGCGGCAACATAACGGTGCCCGCCGTAGTCCTCGGACTCAAAGAGGCGGGGCCCTTCCACCTCAATAGCAGCCGCCACTAGGCGCTTGGCCGCGTAGCGCGGTGGGACTTTTCCGGCGACCGCCTGGCTGGGCCACCACTTCTCGTCAAAGATCCAGAGCTGGAGATTGTGTCTCTTCGCCGCGTTCAAACAGATGTCCAGGTCTCGCCACCAACCCTCCCCCAGCCAATCATTGTGCGGACGGGATTCGGTGGTGAAGCAGCCGTTGCCACCTTCGGCCACTTTGCCGACGTACATTTCGAGGTGTTCTCTGGACTCATCCCCATGCAGCCACAACAGCGGGCCGGTAAGTCGCCGCGCTTCAGGGGGCAATTCCCGAAACTGCTTTTCCAGAGCGGCCAGGCTCGAAGCGGCGGGCTGGGTTTGGGCTGGAGCGAGCAACGGCCACGTCATCGCGCTGATGAGAACGAAGGTTGCTGCGTAACAAGCTCGCGTGAAGACAATCGTCAGCGGTTTCATAATTCGTTTCAACGCCCTACATGACTCCAGACAATGTCCCCGTAATCAATGCCAATCTCCAAGCCACGAGGCTCTGGCTCAAAAACCACTTGCATAGACACTACCGCAATTGCCATGATTCCACAGTGAATTCAGAAGTGAGACCCGCCTCCAATTCGGGCTTGATCCGGAGTTGGGAGCACCAAAGACTCAAGCCTCAATCAGGCAGCCTTCGCTGTTTGACATCAAACCTACACTAACCACTAAACATATGCTTATAGTCAAAACACAGTGGTGCCGTCCGCGTTGCGGGCTGGGCTTCGCCACTGCTCTTCTCTTTGGAACCAGCCTGGCCTTTGCGCAGGATCAAAGTGCTGCCATCACCAATGCGCCGCCGCCGCCTGCCCCCTGGGAGACCACTGCTTCGGCCGGTTTCACGCTGACGCGCGGCAATAGCGAGACCCTGCTGGGCACGCTTAGCCTGGACACCAAACGCAAGTGGGATCGCAACGAAATCGCCTTCGGCATCGCGGGCGGTTATGGCGAGGACGACGACGTGCGGAACACCGAGTTTGTCAATGCGTTCGGCCAGTACAACCGGTTGTTCACCGACCGCTTCTATGCAGGTTTGCGAACGGACTTCAACTATGACGGCATTGCCAAGCTGAGTTATCGCGTGAGCGTTGGCCCGTTGGTGGGTTACTATCTCATCAAGACAACGAACACCTTTCTGGCACTTGAGGTCGGCCCCTCAGTGGTTTTCGAGAAATACCAGCACGAACCCGCCAACACTTACCTCGGCTTGCGGATCGCCGACCGATTCGAGCATAAGCTGTCTGCCACCACCAAGTTTTGGCAGAGCACAAGCTACGTCCCGGATGTGGAGAAATGGTCGGAGAAGTATATCCTCACCACCGAAGCCGGGATTGACGCTGCCATTACCAAGAAGTGGAGCCTGCGCGTCGTGTTCCAGCACATCTATGACAGCCAACCCGCGCCAGACCACCAGCACAACGACATTCGCCTGATTGCCGGCACGGCGTACAAGTTCTAAGCCTGTCTGGCGTTGGCTTGCGAATGGCTGGACGATAGTTTGTTAATTAGGTCCGGCGACGGTGCCCCGCGATTCAGGACATGGACTTGCTGTCGAATCGCGTCCACCAAGGCATAGGGATTCGTCTGGTCCAACCGGCGCAGCACGCATTCCCAACGGTAGGCGAAGCTGCCTGCCTGGTCATATCGGCAGTGCTTGAACAGAGTGTCGAATGCACGGCGCCGCTTGCGGTAATCGCCTTGGATGCGAAGGAACTGCTCGCGGAAGGCTTTGAGGTAGGCAATGGCAAATTCCTGGAGCTCCGGGATGGCCTTCTCACGGATGTTGATCGGCCGGGCATAATGAAAAGCGAAATTCTCTAACGGCAGCTTGTATTCACCAAACGCGCCGCTGTGGTCGCCTACCATGATTTCCGCCGGCAGGCCATCCTCACCCTCGCGCACGACCTCATCGCCGTCATCGAAGACCGGGCGTGTGCCGTTTTCCAGCGCGCGCCCCACGATGATGCTCGAAACCGCAGCCCGGCCCAGCAGTTCCGCCAAACGAAGGCTGTAGCCGGGCCGGGAATATTTCGCCGGCGACACTTTGTCGGTGGCAACGCCGGGCACGTATTGGCGTTCGGAGTATATGGTGCGGATCAACTCGCCCTGGAACCGGGCGTTGGTGCCGCCGTAGATTTCACTCAGCCGTCGTACCGCCACACGGCGGGTGAGGTTCATCCCCAATTGGCGGCAGCCCAGCCGCCGGTCCAGCCAGAAATCAGTGTAATCCTCGCTCTCCTTGATGGATTGGAGCAAGTCCTTGCCTTCATCCAGGTGTTCCCAGACGCCCCATTTCTGAAGTCGCAGGAACCGCTTGAGGGTGGCCCTCTCGCTCCGCGAATGGAACTCCGCCAGGAAGACACCCCGGCGCCCCTCTTTCTGCGGCCGGTCGAGCGAGAGCGACTCCGGCAGACAGCCGACGTTCACGAATTCCAGGTCCCCGTACTCGCGGATGAGATTGAAGATAATGCCCTTGGCCCGCGGGTCACAAAGCCGCTGCAACTCCGCATCCTCGGGCCGATTTGCCGCCTCGTCGAAGATCGAGTCGAACAAAAACTCCCCTTCCTCGAACCGCCCACCCGGCAGCCATTCAATCTGCAGAAAAAACTCGGGGCTTAGCCCGCTGAGAATCTGTTCGCTCTGCGCTTCGTTGCCTTCGAGGAAGAGTGCAGAAAGCATTCGCTCGCACCAAGCCGTGTTATTGCAGTTATCAGCCCAGTAGCCCTCGTGAACCGCGGAGCGAAAGCGGGCGCGCAACTCCTCGAACCTAGCGCGCACCTGCTCAGCGGGCAGTTGGTCGTAGGCTACCCCGAGAAACTGCCTCGTTCCGAACCGTCGCAAGTCCGCCGCGAAGAAATCCACCTCTGGCCGGCCCAAGTGGTTGCGCAGGACCGCATGATCGGCGATCTCCTGGAGGTGTCGGGCAAGGCTGGCGTCGTCCAACTTGCCGAGGCCATCAAGTTCCTGGCAGGTCAACCAACGGGTGCCGGTCAGCCGGTTGTAGTAGTAAATTGGCTCGCCGCTGATAGCTACCTTGGAGCTAAACACCATGCGCTCCTTGGCTTCACGGGTTTTGGGTATGGCGCTCAGCCGCCAGTACTCGCCATGATGCCGGATCGCTTCGCGCACCCGCCGGTCGGCGACCGAGAGGAACTTCACCTGTCGTTTGGACACTAGGTCTTGCAGCATTTCGTCCGCCATGAACGCCAAGTCCATGCGCTCTGGATTGGGGCGGATCAGGATATGGTCGGGTTCAAAGATCAGATCCACCGAGCCGGCGGAAAGTCCCTCCTCTTCCTCCCGGCTCAGGGGAGGCAACTCCTTCCGGGTGCGTTCCGCGTTCACGCGCTCAATGAACCCGAGCCGCTGCACTGCATGCACGCCGGGCAATTGGGTCCAAAGCGCGCCGTAGGACGGAAACAAGCTGCCGATGCGGCTCATCTGCCGGCCCTGCGCATCCACCTCAAAAGGGTGTGGTCCAATCAGTTCCAGTTGCATAACGCCCCGACTTGCGGGTCTCCGGGCATTTAGCGTGCCTAGCCCCCAAAAGGCCAGCCTTTTCGTCCGTGCAATTCCCTGCCGCCACGGGTAAAAGGAAAGCTATGAAAGTGATTGGCATTATCCCCGCCCGCTATGCCTCGACGCGCTTCCCGGCCAAGCCGCTGGCACTGGTTGCTGGCAAACCGCTGATCCGGCATGTGGTCGAACGCTGCCAGCGGGCCAAATCGCTTGCGCAGGTGATCGTAGCCACCGACGACACCCGCATTTGGGAACTGGCAAAGCGCTTCTGCCATGCCGAGATGACCTCCCCCAATCACCCGACCGGCTCGGACCGCATCGCCGAAGTAGCTGAGCGCTGCGCCTGCGATGCCATCGTGAACATTCAAGGGGATGAACCGCTGATTGATCCGGCTGTGATTGACGCCGTGGCCGACGCGCTGGCGCGAGCGGAAATATCCACCGCTGCGACCCCAATTAAGGAGCCGGGCGAGTATGCGGATCCAAACGTGGTGAAAGTCGTTGTCAATGCTGCTGGCCGGGCGCTATATTTTTCCAGGCGCACGATACCGTACGTGCGCGACGCCGCCAGTGGCTCGGTGAGCGAACAGTTGGCGGCGTTTCCCTTTTTGAAACACCTCGGCATTTACGGTTATCGCCGGGAGGCATTGCTGCGTCTGGTCAAATGTCCGGCCTCTCCGCTCGAACAAGCGGAGAAATTGGAACAGTTGCGCGCATTGGAAAACGACATCCCGATTGCCGTCGTGAAGGTGGAATATGATAGCGTAGGAGTGGATGTGCCGGCAGACGTCAAACGTGTCGAACGGCTGCTCACCGGGGGATAGAATCAACAGGTAGCAGGCCGTTAATAAACCCCAGTCCCTGAAACCCGCCGCGCTCGACGCCACCAGGCCCCAGAATTAACTCAAACACCTATAGACCAATCCATGAAGTACATATTTGTAACGGGCGGAGTGGTTAGTTCTTTGGGCAAGGGTCTCACGGCCGCCTCGCTCGGCACGCTTCTTGAAAACCGCGGTTTAAAGGTCGCCCTGCAGAAATTTGACCCTTACCTCAACGTTGATCCGGGCACCATGAGTCCCTACCAGCACGGCGAAGTGTATGTGCTAGACGACGGCGCGGAAACAGACCTCGACCTTGGCCACTATGAGCGGTTTACCAGCGTGCGGTTGACGCGGCTTAACAACCTGACGAGCGGCCAAGTGTATCAAACGGTGCTCAACAACGAGCGCGAAGGCAAGTACCTCGGCAAGACCGTGCAGGTCATCCCGCACGTAACCGACGAAATCAAGAACCGGATTCATGTGTTGGCGGAGCAATCTGGTGCCGACGTAATTATCACCGAGATTGGTGGCACCACCGGCGACATCGAAGGCTTGCCGTTCCTTGAAGCCATCCGGGAATTCGTGCTCGAAGTCGGGCAGCACAATGCGATCTTCGTCCATGTCACATACGTGCCTTTCATCAAAGCCGCCGGCGAGCTCAAAACAAAACCGACACAGCAATCTGTCGCCAAGCTGCGTGAAATCGGCATAACGCCTCACATCGTTGTCTGCCGCTGCGAGAAGCCTTTAGAAAAGGAAGTGCGGCAAAAAATCTCTCTGTTCTGCAATGTGCCGTTTGAATCGGTGGTAGAGGAAAAGGACGTTGACCACACGATTTATGAAGTCCCGCTGATGCTCCAGCGGGAACGCGTCGATGATTTGGCGTGCAACCTACTGCACCTGGATACACCGCCGGCCAAAATGGCGCACTGGCAGGAGATCATCCGCAAGCTCATCGCCCCGCAACATCGGGTCCGCATCGGCGTTGTGGGCAAGTATATCGAGTTGCACGACGCGTATAAGTCGGTCTATGAGGCAATCAGCCACGGCGGCATCGCCAACGATTGCGGGGTGGAAGTTCAGAAGGTTGATGCCGAGGAAATTGAACGGGACGGCGCGGAGCGATACCTCAAGGGCTTGGGCGGCATCCTGGTGCCCGGCGGCTTCGGCAACCGGGGAATTGAAGGGAAGGTCCAAGCCGCGCGTTACGCTCGCGAACGCCATATTCCTTATCTCGGCCTCTGCCTGGGCATGCAAATTGCCACCATCGAGTTCGCGCGTAATGTCCTCAAGCTGGCCAAGGCCCACTCCACGGAGTTTGATCCCAGCACCCCTCATCCGGTTATCGCCATGCTCGACGCTCAGACCAAGGTGACCCGCAAGGGGGGCACGATGCGGTTAGGGGCTCAGCCATGCCAGTTGAAGGTGGGGACCAGGACGGCGCAGCTCTACGAGGCCTTCGTGGTCCGCGAACGCCACCGCCATCGTTACGAGTTCAACAACGCCTACCGCGAGCGATTCCTCAAGGCGGGCTTTGCCTTTAGCGGTCAGACACCCGACGGCAAACTGGTCGAGATCATAGAACTGCCAGATCACCCGTTCTTCATCGCCAGCCAATTCCATCCCGAGTTCCGCAGCAAACCGCACCAACCGCACCCGCTGTTTACAGGCTTCATCGCCGCAAGCCTGGCCCATGGTCGCCAGAAGCCAATGGAGCCTCACTCGTGAGAATATCTCGAACGATCACCCAGAGATGCCTCTCTGACCAACGAGTTGTCGCCATCTCGTGTTGAAGGGTGTGCCGCCAGTCTCCACCTCCAGCGAATGACCTACCCCCACGCCATCCGGTTCCTGTATAACCTCCGCTGGTTTGGAGCCAAGCTCGGCCTGAGCAACACCTTCAAGCTAGCGGCGCTAGCAGGCAATCCCCAGGACCGACTGCGCTTCATCCACGTCGCCGGCACGAACGGCAAAGGCTCGACCTGCGCCATGCTGGAGAGCATTTACCGAACGGCGGGCTTGCGGGTGGGCCTGTTCACCTCCCCTCACCTGGTCGCCTTTGGCGAACGCATCCAGGTCAACCGCCACCCCCTCTCGCAGCGCGAGACCGTGCGGTTGGTTGCCGAGATGCAGCCGCTGCTGGAAGATGGCTGGGGGACGTCTGGCAGCACCGCACAGGCCCTTGGCTCGGCACGTACTGTGGAACCACGCGGACCGGTGACTCCCCCTTCCAGCGGAGTGGAAAATCCAACCTTCTTCGAAGTCGTCACCATTATGGCGTTGCGCCATTTCGTCGAGCGACAATGTGACCTCGTAATTTGGGAGACCGGCTTGGGCGGGCGGTTGGACTCCACGAATATCGTCACCCCTCTACTCAGCGTCATAACCAACATCCAATACGATCACCAGGAGTGGCTCGGCGAGACGCTGGCCAGCATCGCCGCCGAGAAAGCCGGCATCATCAAGCCCGGCATTCCCGTTATCACTGCCACGGAAGGAACCGAACCACTGAAGGTGCTTGCGGATACCGCCCGGCGTCAGAAGGCTCCGCTCACAACCCTCTCCTCCCAGGAAGCACTCCGCCCGCCCCTGGATACCCTCCAACTGCCGCTGCTCGGCCAACATCAGCGGATGAATGCCGCCGTTGCGGTAGCCACCGTGCGGGCGCTTGCCCCGCAGCTTCCCGCAGGTGAGGACACGATCCGCGCCGGTCTGGCCCATGTGCACTGGGCCGGCCGCCTGCAACTGGTGACTCGCCCCACAGGGCAGAAGGTCTTGCTCGACGGCGCCCATAATGTGAGCGGCGCTCAAATCCTCGTTGCCGCGGTGAAGGACTACTTTCCATCCGCGAAACCCACCCTGGTGCTCGGCATCCTTCGCGACAAGGACTGGCCAGGCATGTGCCGAATTCTAGCACCGCTGGCCGGGCGCATTCTGCTGGTCCCAGCGCCCAGCGAACGCAGCGCTACACCGCAGGAGCTCGCCGAAGCGTGCCGGCGCGCCAATCCAACCGCACGCGTCAGCTCATATCCTTCCCTGGGCGAGGCTTTGGCCAGCACTTCTGGCGACGACTTTGTCACCGTCGCCGGTTCGCTTTATCTCGTCGGCGAGGCCATGGAACTACTGCACCTGTCTCCGGCAAAGCCGGCTGACGAACGCGGCCTCAATGAATGGAGCAGCCCGACCACCCCCCTGCCAAACAACGATGTTGGCAGATGAGTCAGATTGACTAATAATGGAGCTTCTAGCTGAAATCAGTTCAGTTTTCTTGACGGCTGGCGGCTTGCGACTAGATTTCATGCGTTACCCAGCACCGGGCAAACTCTGGCCTGCCGGGTGCGATTGCCGATGAACATCATTACGAACGTATTCAAGTCGTCACTCGGTAAGAAATACATCATGGCGGTAACAGGCTGCTGCCTGTTCCTGTTTGTGATTGGGCACATGGTGGGCAACCTCCAAATCTTCCTGGGCCGGGAGGCGATAAATCGCTACGGCCACTTCCTGCAATCCAATCCCGAGTTGATCTGGCCTGTGCGGCTGGGTCTGTTAGTGGTGCTGGTGTTGCACATCTGGTCAGCGATAGTGGTCTCGCTGGAAAACAAGGCGGCGCGACCCGTAGGCTATGATGCCTATAAACCCATTGGGTCCAGCTACGCCTCGCGAACGATGTTGATGGGCGGAATCATCGTCTTCGTGTTCATTGTCTATCACCTGCTGCACTACACCGCCCAAGTGCAGCACCTCAATTTCACTCACCAGAACTTCGCTGCCTTCATGGAGAAGCTCCCCGGGCAATTTCCGCCGGAACGGCACGACATTTACAGGATGATGGTTGTAGGCTTCAGCAAGCCCCTGGTGTCAGGCTTCTACTTGCTGGGATTGGCGCTGCTGAGCCTGCACCTCAGCCACGGGGCCAGCAGCATGTTCCAATCGCTGGGCTGGAAGAACGAAACCTATCGGCCATTCTTCGATCGAGCGGCCCGGGTGGTCGCGTGGCTGATCTTCCTCGGCTATTCCTCCATCCCGATTGCAGTCCTCTGCGGCTTCGGAAAGGAAGCCTTGAAATGACCCTCGACGCCAAAATACCAAGCGGCCCGCTGGCCGGGAAGTGGGACAAGCACAAGTTCGACCTCAAACTGGTCAACCCTGCGAATAAGCGGAAATTTGACATTATTGTCGTCGGCACCGGCCTGGCCGGCGCATCGGCCGCAGCCTCCCTGGCGGAGCTGGGCTATCAAGTCAGATGCTTTTGCTTCCAGGATAGCCCTCGCCGCGCCCACAGCATCGCCGCCCAAGGCGGTATCAATGCCGCCAAGAACTATCAGAACGACGGCGACAGCGTTTATCGGCTTTTCTATGACACGATCAAGGGGGGAGATTTCCGCGCCCGCGAAGCAAATGTCTATCGTCTCGCCCAGGTCAGCGTGAACATCATTGATCAATGTGTCGCCCAAGGCGTTCCTTTCGCGCGCGAATACGGCGGTCTCCTCGCCAATCGTTCGTTCGGCGGAGCGCAGGTCTCACGCACCTTCTACGCCCGCGGCCAAACTGGCCAGCAACTGCTGCTCGGTGCCTACCAGACCCTCTGCCGCCAGATTAGCCTCGGTGCGGTGCAGATGTTCCCGCGCACCGAGATGCTTGACTTGGTGGTCATCAACGGCCACGCCAAAGGCATCGTCGTGCGCGACCTGATCACCGGCCAGGTTTCCTCCCATGCCGGCGATGCTGTCGTGCTGGCCACCGGCGGGTATGGTAATGTCTTCTTCCTTTCCACCAACGCCAAGGGATGCAACGTCACCGCCACCTGGCGCGCATACAAGAAGGGTGCCTGCTTCGCCAATCCCTGCTACACCCAGATCCATCCCACCTGCATCCCTGTCAGCGGCGACCACCAATCGAAACTGACGCTCATGTCCGAGTCGCTGCGCAACGACGGCCGCGTCTGGGTGCCCAAGCGCAAGGAAGACTGCACCAAGCCTCCCGGCTCCGTCCCCGAATCGGAACGCGATTACTACCTGGAACGCAAATACCCGAGCTACGGGAACCTGGCACCTCGTGACATCTCCTCGCGCGCAGCCAAGGCGGTCTGCGACGAAGGTCGTGGCGTCGGACCGGGCGGGCTAGGCGTTTACCTCGATTTCGCCGACTCCATCAAGCGGCTGGGTGAGAATGTCATCCGCGAGCGCTATGGCAACCTGTTCGACATGTATGAGAAGATCACCGGCGAGAACGGCTACCAAGTGCCGATGCGCATCTATCCCGCGGTGCACTACGCGATGGGCGGCACGTGGGTGGATTACAATCTCATGACTACGCTGCCTGGGCTGTTCGTGCTTGGCGAGGCGAACTTCTCCGATCACGGCGCAAACCGGCTCGGCGCCAGCGCCCTCATGCAAGGGCTGGCTGATGGCTACTTCGTCATCCCCTACACCATTGGACACTACCTCGTGACCTCCAAACAGCCGAAACCCTCGGTCAGCCACGCGGAATTCAGGAAGGCTGAGTCCGACATCAACGCCTTCACCAGCCGCTTGCTTGCAGTAAAGGGCAAGCGCACCCCGACCTCTCTGCACCGCGAATTGGGCAAACTCCTTTGGGAAAAGTGCGGTATGGCGCGCAATGAAGCCGGACTGAAAGAGGCCTTGAAACGAATCCCTGTGTTGCGTGAGGAATTCTGGAAGACGGTCAATGTCACCGGCGAGAGCGGCGAGTTGAACCAATGCCTGGAGTACGCCGGCCGCGTGGCTGACTTCATGGAATTTGCCGAACTGCTCTGCCTCGACGCCCTGCACCGCCGCGAATCCTGCGGCGGCCATTTCCGCGAGGAATTCCAAACCCCCGACGGCGAGGCGCAGCGCGACGACGAGAACTTTGCTTACGCCGCCGCCTGGGAATACCAGGGCCCGGACAAACCGCCCGTATTACACAAGGAAGCCCTGGACTATGAAGAAGTCCATATGAGCACCCGCAGCTATAAATGAACCTGACCCTCAAAGTTTGGCGCCAGAGGAACGCGACCACTCTCGGCCGGTTCGAAACCTACCAGGCCCGCGACCTCATCCCGGACATGTCTTTCCTGGAGATGCTCGACGTGGTCAACGAGGACATCATGGCGCGCGGCGGGGACCCGATCGCCTTTGATTCCGACTGCCGCGAAGGCATCTGCGGGATGTGTTCGTTGGTTATCAGCGGCATCCCCCACGGCGGCCATCGTGGCACCGCGACCTGCCAGCTTCACCTGCGGCATTTCAAGAACGGCGACACCGTCACCATCGAACCCTGGCGGGCGAAGGCCTTCCCCATCGTCAAAGACCTGATCACAAACCGCAGCGCCTTTGACCGCATCATCCAGGCCGGTGGCTTTGTGTCCGTCAACACCGGCGGCGCACCGGACGGCAACGCTATCCCAATCCCCAAGACCGCCGCGGAATCCGCGATGGACGCCGCCGCGTGCATCGGTTGCGGCGCCTGCGTGGCGGTTTGCAAAAACGCCTCAGCCATGCTCTTTGTCGCCGCCAAAGTCTCGCACCTCAACCTCCTCCCGCAGGGCAAAGCCGAGAAAGACCGCCGAGTTCTCAACATGGTGAAGCAAATGGACGAAGAAGGCTTCGGCAACTGCACCGTCACTGGCTCGTGCGAAGCCGTCTGCCCAAAAGAAATCAGCCTCAACTTCATCGCCAAGATGAATCGCGACTACGGAGCGGCCATACTCAAAGGGCGATAGTCAACCATCACTTCTGATAGGAAACTGGTGGGTGGTGCGGCTGACCGTAGCGAACAGCAACGAGCGCACAAGACAACACACCCACGGGGGTCTCACCTCCTTCCACGCACCAAGCTTGTTCCAGCGACCTGCCCCGCGCAGACCAACGGCCAAACCAAATTCTAGCAGACCCGGCTCAAATAGGACTGCGCCGATGCAGGCTCTGCCGTTTTACGGGCCTTTCGTCCGCACCAGCGCAGTCAAACTCTTTCGCCCGTTAGCCATGCTGTCGCACGGTGCCCCCGCTCATCAATGCCGCCAACGGCCTCGCCTGTTGCACAATCGTTCCCCTTCGCGCATCCATGGCCAATCGCTTCACCGAGCAACATAACTCTCGCCGTCAGCTTTGCAACCGGTCGGAAGATCAGGACTGCTTCGCGTTAACCTCCTGCGCCGGAATTCTCGTCGGCGCCAACCTCCCTGACCTCGGCAGCAGTCCCCAATAACCAGGGAGGGAACCTGCTCGGCAAGTACCATACCCCTGCGCACTTATCCGACCAAGCAATCATCCTCTGGCCGTGTGCTGGCCGTCCAGGGACTGTCCCATGGGGGCGTCTCCCTCGCGGTGGAGACGCGCCCCGCAGCCGGCGCCTTGTCATTGCGGATTCCTGAACTACTCGAGTTTTTGCATCGCCTCGTCCGGCGGCAACGACAAGAGCAACCGCACTACCGTCATCGTCTGGCCAGGCAGGACGAAGTCGGGTGCGATCTCGCTCAATGGCTGTAGCACAAATCGGCGCAGGTGTGCGCGGGGATGGGGCAGCGTTAGATTTGCGGTCGCGCGCCTCTCATTGCCGAAGGCAATCAAATCCAGGTCCAGCGGCCTCGGTTCATTCAAGACCTGTTTGGGCCGGCGGCCAGACTCCCTTTCGAGCGCCTGCAGTTTGAGCAACAGCGACTCCGGCGTCTCCCCCGCTCGCGGCCACAGGCCCACGACCGCATTCACAAAGACAGGTGAGCCCGGCGGACAATTCACCGGCGTAGTCCGCCAGAGCGACGACCGCAACGAAGGTGTGTCGGACAACGCCTGTAACCGGCTCATCCCCAGGAGGATATTCTCTCGGGCGTCGCCGAGGTTAGCCCCTAGCGCCACAATCGCCAGCTTCCCGAGTTCGGCCTTCGGGCCTCGGATCTCGGACTTCATTTCAAGCCCAGCACATCCTGCATGTCGTAAAGCCCGGGCTTCTGCCGCACCACCCATCGCGCGGCCCGCAACGCCCCCTCAGCAAAAGTCTCCCGCGTCGAAGCCTTATGCGTCAACTCGACCCGCTCGCCTGTCCCGGCAAAGATCACTGTGTGCTCGCCCACCACGTCCCCTCCGCGCACCGAATGCACCCCAATCTCCTCCGGCGTCCGCTCGCCCACGATGCCCGACCGTCCATGCCGCACCACCTTGTCACGTTGCTGCCGGCGCACCAACGCCAGGATATCCGCCAGCGTTTTGGCCGTCCCGCTCGGGGCGTCCCGCTTCAGGCGGTGGTGCATCTCGACAATCTCCAGGTCAAAACCCGGACCTAGTATCTCCGCCGCCTTGCGCGTCAGCCAGAACAGCGTGTTCACGCCCGCAGAGAAGTTCGAGGAGAAAACGATGGGGATTTGCGCCTGGCAGCTGCCAATCTGCGACTTGCCCTCCTCCGAATGGCCGGTCGTGCCCACCACGATCGCCTTCCCGTGCGCGGCGCAAAGTGCGGCGATGGCAGGGGTGGCGCTGTGCGAGCTGAAGTCAACGATCACGTCGCCCCGCCCGATCACGGATTGCAGATCATCCCCCTTGTCTATCTGGCCGACGATCCGCAGATCGTGATAACGCGCGGCGCAGGCGATGATCGCCCGCCCCATGCGGCCTTTGGAACCGGTGACGACGATTTTGGTCATACGTGTTACGTGGTGCGTGTAGCGTGGTAGAGTGGAACACACATCACGCAACACTATCCTGCTTCAATACGCCCACCGCCCTGGGAAAAGTCAAGCGCCTGGATTCAATGCCTTTTTCACTTGAAGCCCGCAACGGTTCCTGCCATAAGACACGCATTGCGTAAATCCGCCCTTATGTAAGGGTCATCAGTCAGTTCAACCGAAAACGAACCGGAATCTAGAATGACAAATAACAACGTGCGCGGTGTTTATCCGAGATTGCAGTTGGCGTATCTGCTGCAATTTGCGATTTGGGGGAGTTGGTGTGTGGCCCTCGGCGGTTACCTCAACGGGAAGATGAGCGGCCCTCACATCGGGTATCTCTACATGGCGATTCCGTGGGGGGCGATTATCGCGCCGATGTTCATTGGTCCGATCGCTGACCGTTACTTCTCCGCCCAAAAGGTTCTGGGGCTGCTGCATCTAATCAGCGGCGCGGCGTTGGTAGCCTGTGGTGTCATCTGTGTGCAGGCGGAGGCCGGTGCGGCAGGGGGGACGGTTGTGGTTCCATTTGCGTCGCTGATGGTGTTGATGCTTATTTCGGGAATCTGCTTCATGCCTTCCATCGCATTGATCAACACCGTTGTGTTCAAACACATTCCAGATTCGGCATCGGCCCCCAAAGTGTTTATATTTGGAACCGCCGGCTGGATCCTGGTGAATCTGGTTGTGGAGATCTTCGGGGGCGGTGCCGCGCGTCCTAATTTCTTCTTCGTGGGTGGCGCCTGCGGTATCTTCCTCGGGCTTTACTCCTTCACTTTGCCGGATACGCCCCCCAAGGGAGCCCCGGCGCAAGGGGAGAAGAAGGACCTGTTTGGCCTAGGGGCATTGGCCATGTTCAAGTCCCCCACGTTCACCATCTTCGTCTTGTGCGCGTTCATGGCCAGTATTTTCGGGAGTAACTACTTCTTCCCGTCCGTGGTTCCCTACCTGAGCGAGTTCGGCTATCCGGCGCCGGTCGCACTGGGCACGCTCAACCAGTTCTCGGAGCTCTTCTTCATGGCCATCCTGCCGTTCTGCGTCGCCCGGATCGGTCTCAAGTGGGTTCTGGTGATCGGCATGAGCGCTTGGGCCGCACGGTATTTCATCTTCACGCTGACAGGGTTCCAGTTCGCGCTGATCGGATTGCTCTGTCACGGGATGGGCTACGCGTTCCTTTATACAGCGGCTTACATGTTCGGCGACCGAGTCGCACCGACGCATCTCAAGGCCAGTGTGCAGAGTCTGCTGGCGTTCCTGCTGCTGGGAATTGGACAGGTGCTTAGCGGTTACGCTTTCGGCTACCAATTTGAGCGCAACGCCCCGGCGATCACCAAGACGGTCGTGATCGAGGAAGGGAAACCAGCGAAGGGACTTCCCGCCTGGAATGATCCAGCAATGGAAACGTCGGGGTGGCGGTACCTTGATCTGGCCAAATCGGTCAAATACTTGCGGGGTGACAAGAATGTCTTTAACTTTGGGGAGCACCTTGGCCTTTATACCAAGGAGGATGGCTCGATTGACCTCGCCAAACTGCCGGAAACCTGGGAGGTGGGCGGGGTGTCCTACAGCAAAGCCGAGTTGAAGGCGACTTTCGATAAGATCGGCACTCAGGTTACCCGTGAGGACTATCTCAAGGCCCAGCGGCATAACTGGAAGGGTTTCTTCATCCCTGCGGCCATCTTCGTCCTGGTCTGGACAGTCTTGTTCATCGTGTTCGGCCGGCAACCGGCCGAGGTTCCAGCCGAACCCGCGAAGACCTAGGCAGGGTTCGCTACACTATTAAACCCGCGCGTGATGCGTGAGGCCTGAACTCACGCACCACGTTTCGTTGCCTACTGCAATACGCCGACGGCCTTCAGAGTCGTGCGCAGCAGCTCGCGGTTCTTCGGGCTCATGGGGACCAGCGGCAAGCGATACTCTTCCTCGATCCGGCCCAGCATCGCCAGCGCAGCCTTCACCGGCACCGGGTTGGTCTCGATGAACAGGTCCTTAAAGAGTGGGTAATACTTCCGGTGCAGCCTCAAGGCCGCCTGGATCTTTCCCGCTGCGAATGCCCGGACCATCTGCGCGACCGGGCGGGGAATGACGTTCGAAGCCACGCTGATCACGCCCCGCGCGCCGACCGCCATGAAAGGCAGGGTCAGCGAATCATCACCGCTCAGTATCTCAAAGCGCGGCCCGAGAACCGCTCGCAACTGGCTCACACGGTCAGCGTTGCCGCCCGCTTCCTTGATACCAATGATATTGCTGCACTCCCGCGCCAGACGCCGGACTGTGTCCACGCCAATCTCAATGCCGCACCGGCCAGGGACGCTGTAGAGCACAATGGGCAGGCGCGTCCGGCGCGCGACCTCGCGGAAGTGCTGGAACAGACCCTCCTGAGTTGGCTTGTTGTAATATGGCGCCACCTGCAGGGAGCCATCGACTCCGGCCTGCTCGGCTCGCCTGGTGAGGAGAATGGCCTCGCTGGTGGAGTTGCCGCCGGTGCCGGCGAGCACCTTGATCCGGCGCCGCGCGAATTTCACCGACAAAGCGATAATATGGATGTGCTCATCGTAGTCCACCGTCGGCGACTCGCCGGTGGTGCCGACCGGCACGATGCCGTCCACGCCGCCCCGCACCTGAGCCTGCACCAGGTTCTTGAGGGCTGCTTCGTCAACCTTGCCATTCCTGAATGGCGTTACAATAGCTGTGTGAGTTCCAGTGAACATACCGGGATAGCGTCATCACAATGAGACGCGATGCCGCATCTCAAATTTCAATCTTTCCCTCGAAGACAAACTCCGCCGGGCCGCTCAACCGCACACCCGTAAACTCCCCATCCGCGTCCTTGAAGCTGACTTCCAGTTCTCCCCCGCCCTGGACCTGCACCTTCACCGGAGACGTGAAACCGTGCAGCCGCGCCGCCACCAGCGCCACGGCTGTCACACCCGTCCCGCAGGCCAGCGTTTCGCCTTCCACGCCGCGCTCGAAGGTCCGCACCCGAATGTGATTCGGCCCAAGCCGCTGCGCGAAATTCACGTTAGTGCCCTTCGGGCCGAAGTGCGGGTGCCGGCGAATTTCAGGGCCAAGCTGCTGCAGCATCACCCGGTCGGCGTCGGCCACGAACACCACCGCGTGCGGCACCCCCGTGCTGATCGAGTGAATCGTCTCCATGCCCGTCGAGAGCGGGATCCGCTGGTTAAGCCGCAAGTCGCGTGGTGGCGTCAGGTTCACCGTGACCCGCCCCCCCTGAAAGCTGGCGGTGATGACCCCCGCTCCCGTTTCGAACGTCAACCCCCCACTCAGCCCGGCGACCTTCTGCACGAAGCGCGAAAAGCACCGCGCCCCGTTGCCGCACATCTCGCCCGTGCTGCCGTCGCTGTTGTAGAATTCCCAGGCCCAATCCGCCTTGCCCGAAGCCGACGGCACCAGAACCAGAACCCCATCGGCCCCTACCCCGCGATGCCGGTCGCAAAGCCGCACCACTTGCTCGGGAGACAGCCTGACCTTCTGTGCCCGGTTATCAATAAGCACAAAGTCATTCCCTGCCCCGTTCATCTTGGTGAATTCCAGTACCATCAGTGCAAAAGATAATCTGCGGAGGGTCGGGTGTCGAGACGGGAGTGCCGCAGACGGCGAGGTGCCGCTGCTCGACGCCCGCCGGCGGGGCGTGTATCTTCGCAATATGCGCTCTGCGTTGAACGCTCTGCCGCCGCTGATCCTGGCTTCCGCATCACCTCGGCGGTCGGACTTGCTGCGCCAGTTGCGCGTGGAGTTCAAGGTCGTGCCGGCGGACCTGCCGGAAATCCATCACGAGCAGTTGACGGCCCGCGAGCTCTGCCAGATCAACGCCTACCGTAAGGCGCGATTTGTTGCCAAGAAAGCTCCCGACGCACTGGTGCTGGCGGCAGACACCCTGGTTTACTTGCATAGCATGCTATTTGGCAAGCCGGGCGACATCCAGGAGGCGTACCAGATGCTGAGACGCCTGGAAGGCCGATCTCATCAGGTGGTAACCGGGATTTGCCTATTGCATCTCCGGGGCCATCGCCAGGCTGTCTTCGCGGAAACTACCACCGTGGCCTTTAAGCCGCTGGATGAGGCGGCCATCGCTCGTTACCTGAGCCGGGTCAACCCGCTGGACAAAGCAGGCGCGTACGCCATTCAAGAGCACGGGGATCTCATTGTGAAGGAGATCACCGGTTCCTACAGCAACGTGGTCGGCTTGCCCATGGAACGACTTGCCGCCGAACTGAAGTCGTGGGCCGCGACGTGAAGGTGCGCCTCAACTTTCACGTGGCGCGCGTCAGCCGCGGCTCAATTCCTGCCACAGATAAGCGCTCATCGCCTGGCCTTTGGCAAAGCACCCCAGGTCAAACTTCTCGTTCGGCGAGTGGGCGTTGTCGTCAGGCAGGGCCAGCCCCAGTAAAAGCGCGTCGGCGCGGAGTATCTTCTTGAAGTGGTTGACGATTGGGATTGAGCCGCCTTCGCGGACGAGCACCGGTTCGCGGCCGAAGGCCCGCTTGAGCGCGCGCAAGGCAGCCCGCGCCTGGGGTCCCGTGGGGGAAACCAGGTAAGGCTCCGCGCCGTGGCCCCCTTGGATGTCCAGGCGCACTGTCGGCGGGCACAGCTTCTCCAATTGCCGCCGGACGCACTTCATAACATGCTTCGGGTCCTGGTTGGGCACCAGTCGCACGGTGATCTTGGCGCGCGCCCAGGCCGGCACAATGGTCTTGCTCCCTTCGCCCTGGTACCCGCTCGTCAGGCCGTTTATCTCGAAGGTCGGCCGGGCAGAGCGCTGTTCCGCCGGGGTGAAACCGTGTTCGCCAAAGAGCTTTGGCACGCCCAGCAGACGCTGGTAATCGCGGGCATCAAAGGGCACTCGCGCATACTGCTTGCGCTCATAGGCGGACAACGGCTGCACGCCATCGTAGAAACCCGGGATCGCTACGCGGCCTTTCGCGTCGCGCAGTTTGCCCAAAAGTTGGCAGAGGGCCATCGCCGGGTTGTCCACCGTCCCGCCAAAAATGCCCGAATGCAGATCGCGCGATGGCCCATGCAACGTCACCTGGAAACTGGCAATGCCCCGCAGGGCGTAGGTCAGCGCGGGATGCTTCGACGTCGGCATGCCGGTGTCGGAGATCACAATCGCGTCGCAAGCCAGCTCGGACCGGTGCTCCCGCAGGAAAGTGGCCAGACTGCTGCTGCCAACTTCCTCCTCGCCCTCGATCACGAAGGTGATGTCGCATGGCAACGGCGTCTCCGTCTTGAGATACGCCTCCACCGCCTTAAGGTGCGCCAGGTTTTGGCCCTTGTTATCGCTGGCGCCGCGGCCGAAGATAGCGCCACGGACCACGCGCGGCTCAAACGGCGGCGAGGTCCACAAGCCGAGCGGTTCGGGGGGCTGCACGTCGTAATGCCCATAAACCACAAAATGCGGGCGGCGCGCCCCCCCTGACCTGGCCTGCGGCGTCCTGGCGATCACGATGGGATTGCCCGCGGTGGCGCAGAGCCGTGCCTGCAAGCCGATCCGGCGGCAGTGCTTCACGACCCATTCCGCGCACGCGCGCAAATCAGGGCGGTGCTGCGGCTGAGCGGAAACGCTGGGAAACCTTACGTAGTCGCAGAGTTCAGCCAGGGCGCGAGGTTGGTTCTGCTTGAGGTAGTTAATAACAGCTTGCATTACGGGCGTTGTAGCAGGGAAAGTCACGCTATGCAATCGCTGCCGACTCTCTTGCTCAAGCCCGGTGAAGCCGACCGCCTCCTCGCCGGCCACCCCTGGGTCTATCACGGGTCCGTTCTCCGGCTCACGCAGCCCGCCGCGGATGGCGCCCTGGTGCAAGTCAAAGACCATCGCCAGCGTCTTCTGGGCACAGGCTTTTACAACTCCAAGTCCAGGATCAACGTGCGCGTCCTATCGCCGGATCGCGTCGAGGTAAACCAGGCCTTCTTCGAGGAGCGCATTCGGGCGGCTCTGGCGGTGCGGCAGAAGCATTTGCCTGGCGCCACTTCCTTCCGCGTGGTGAATGCGGAAAGCGATTTCCTCAGCGGCCTCATCATAGACAAGTATGAGGACGTGCTGGTCGTGCAGATTTCATCGCTGGGCATGGACCAGCGCAAGGATCTGATTGTGGCCGCGCTGCAGGCCCTCTTCGCGCCGCGGGCAATCGTGCAACGGAGCGAGGTCGCCTCGCGCAAGTTCGAGGGCCTGGGAGAGGCCAGCGGTGTCCTGGCGGGAACGCTCGGAAGCCCGGCTTCGGTTACCTTAAACGGCCTGCGATTCGAGGCGGATGTGCTCGGCGGGCACAAGACCGGCCTGTATCTCGACCAGCAGGTGAATTGTCGGCGCGTGGCCGATTTGGCGAAAGGCGCGCAGGTGCTGGACTGCTTCAGCTTCGTGGGCGGGTTCGGGCTGCACGCCGCCCGGGCCGGAGCCGCGCACGTGCACATGCTCGACCAGAGCGCCGAGGCCCTGGCCGCTGCCGCGCGCAATGCGGCCGCCAATAACCTGGCCGGGCAGTGCTCATTCGAAACAGTGAACGTCTTCGATTGGTTCAAGATGCAGACTGCGACCCAGCCTCACGAGAAGCTCGTTCCCCGCTGGGATTTGATTGTGCTCGACCCGCCCTCCTTCACGCGCAACCGCGCTTCAGTGCCGGACGCCTTGCGCGGTTACAAGGAGATTCATCTGCGCGCGCTCAAGCTGCTCAAGGCCGGCGGCACACTCGCAACCTTCTGCTGCTCGCATCATGTGAATGCCGGTTTGTTCCAGGACACCGTCCTCTCAGCCGCGTTCGATGCCCGCCGCATCCTGCGCCGTATTGACACCTACTCGCAGTCCCCCGACCACCCGATCATCCCGATGATCCCGGAGACGGAGTATTTGAAGGGATTTGCGTTCGAGGTGGTAAAGTAGGCCTCTGCCGCCGTCTCCAAGCCCGGCCCGCCCTACGCTTTGAGCAGGTTGAGCTGCCAGCTCATCAATTCACCGGCGTGCTTATCCCAATCGTGGGCCAGGTCCGAGAGGACTGAGCGACTGGCAATGAGTGTGGGATCAATGCCAAGGCTGGCGCCATGAGCGTTGCGTCGCTTTTCCAGCTCCGCATAGCGCCGCCGTTCACCCTCGCTCGAGCGGCGCGCGACTCGGCGCGGGATTCTGGGGTATTGCTCGGGCGCAAGGCCAAGCCCCTGGGCAATAGCCTTGTTCACCCCGCTTCGGCGCCGTTCAGAGATGTGCCGCGGCAGAAACGGCTCGATGGCTTGATCTGCCACCGCGGCTGCGGCAATCCGGACCAGCGCCTCATGGCTCAACACAAAGAACGGCGGCCGGTTGGCGGCGAGGGCCTCCTTTTCGCGCCACCGCCACAGCTCCCGCAAGACCGCCAATGCCGGGCGGTCCAGGAGGTGGCTGCCTTTGACGCGCCAGACCGAGTCCATATCCGGGAGGCGGTGCGCCGTTGAGTCCTTGATGAGCCGCGCGCAAGATTCCTCCTGCCAGGCCAGCCGCCGCTTCGCATGCAGTTCGGACTTAAGGCGATCCGCCAAAGGCTTGAGGTAATGGGTATCGTTCCGCGCGTAATGTTCCATCCGCTGCGTCAGCGGCCGTATGGCCCAGTTGGCCTTTTGCGCCCCCTTCTCCAATTTGACGCCGAGATACTTCTCCACCAGATGGCTCAGCCCGAACTGCCGGAGACCCAACAGCCGCGCGCCGAGCATCGTGTCGAAGATGGCGCTGGGCACAAATTCGTGGTGCTTCCGCAACAGGCGCAGGTCGTAATCCGCGCCGTGCATAATCAGTTCCCGTCCGGTCAACGCATCCAGCAGCGGATCCAGATTAATGCGCGCGAGGGGATCAACGAGCCGGTCACCGGCGACCGTGCTGACTTGAATCAGGCAAATCTTCTCCGGGTAAGCATGCAAGCTGTCCGCCTCCGTGTCCACGGCTACCCACGCCGCCGCCCGGAGCACGGGCAGGAAGGTCTCCAGCTTGCGTTCAGTGTCAATCACAGATGGGAATATATTTGCGGCGCGGCCAAGGGCGATAGCTAAATCGCCGAAACCCTGCACCGATCCTCCCCTGGCAGCCCCCTCGCACGGGCATTACCAGCCAGGCAACTACGACGGCAGGGTTGCCTCAAGCCCATCGGTCGGATAGGGACGTTTCACCGAGACGTTTGTGCTTGCGCGGAATCGGACGTCTCGGCGAGGCGTCCCCGCCAACGAATGGTCGAGTTTGATGCACCCCTGCCCAACTGCCCACCGGTGTGGATTTGCTTGGACGGGATCATCGGAATTGGCTATTCCTCGGGAGATGCGACCGACTGTTGTACGGACGTGGGGCAAGACCCGCCTGCCACAAAGATCGTCCCTGGTGACACAGACGGCGACCATCCTCAAAGAGCGAATTCACGCGGGCGAATGGCATAGATGGCTGCCCGGGGAGCACGAGCTGTGCGCGGAGTTGCAGGTGGCTCGAATGACGCTGCGCGGGGCGTTGGCTCAGTTAGAGCGCGCCGGCCTGGTCCGGGCCGGCCAGGGCAAACGCCGCGAAATCCTGACGCGCCGGCGGCGAGCCGCGCCGGGGGTCAGCGGGCGGGTACTGCTCTTGACACCCGTGCCCCTGAGCGTGCTTTCCCACCTCCATGTCTATTGCGCCAACGAATTGCGCGAGGCGCTTGAGAAGGTCGGATTTCACTTTGAAATCCACGCCGAGCGGGGCCTGTACGGGCATGGCTCCGTCGCCAACCTCGAACGGTTGCTCACGCAACTCCGCCCGGCAGCCTGCGTCCTGGTGTCCTCGACAGAGAAGATGCAGCTCTGGTTCTCCCGGCGGCGTTTGCCCTGCGTGATCTGGGGAACCAAATACCCCGGTGTGGAGCTGCCTTCCGTGGATAAGGCCCACCGTGCGGTCTGCCGGCATGCCGTGGGCCTGTTCCTGGCCCGTGGCCACCGGCGTGCGGTCCTCCTGAATCCCGGTTCCGGCGCCGCCGGCGACCTCGAAAGCGAGGAAGGTTTCCGCGAAGGCGCCGCCCAGCACAAACAGGAGAATGTCGAAGCCACTATTGCCCGCCATGACGGCACGGTCGCCGATATCTGCAACGTCGTGGCGGCATTGCTGAGGCGGAGCCCCCTTCCAACCGCGCTGCTGGTTTCCCGCGCGGCATATGTGCTTACCGTCATGGGATACCTGATGCGGCGCGGCTTGCGCCTCCCGGAGGACGTCGCGCTGATCTCGCGCGATCACGAGCCTTTCCTGGACCAAATGGTGCCCAGCGTGGCCCGCTACGTGATCAGTCCCCACAATATGGCGCACCGCACCTTCACCACAGTGCTGGAGACCCTGCAAACCGGTTTGGTCAGCACGGCCAATTACCAGATCATGCCGACGTTTACCGAAGGCGAGACGCTCGGCCCCGGCCCGGCTCATCCCCCAGTTCCTCCAGGCTGAGATATTGCCAGCCGCGCAATCCCGGGCTGAATGATCCAACGCTGTCACCGTTCGGAGTCGCCCCTTGCCCCATCCATCAGTATCCCGTGGACAGAATAAGGTCCTTCGCGTATTTCCGGACAACCCCGATGACGATTGGTCGCCTCGCACCCCCTTTCTTTACCCAGAGCACCCCCGCCTGACGAGCGACGACGCCATTACAGTGCTCCCAAGCTGGCGTCAGCTTGCGGATGGCTTGGTAATGTGGCGATACCACGGTGTGTATCCCATGGGGAGCGCTCCCCATGGGATACACACCGTAGCACCACCATGTCGGCACCGGATCGCCCAGCCAAGGATGACGGGGTCAGCAGGCACTGGAGGAGGCGAGCAACCAGCATTACTGTCCAAAATATGGACAGTGCGGGACTGGAAATCACGTGCACCGATGCGGTTCTGGCTATGGCGGTTCAATGAATCCCGCAGCCGCAGACGCTAATTCGCTCCATTTCATCTCCTGCCCATGCGGCGTGCGCCGACTGACGTCTGGGGGGCTACGCCATTCCTCAAAACGCTCCAGGCCATCCAATCTGGATGGATGAGAAACACCATTGGCACCTCACGAAGATCTGTGAAGAAATCGGGTAGGAGGTGAGGGTTAGAACCTCACCGTCCTCCCACACCACCGG
>DAOTCE010000039.1 GCA_035452965.1 Candidatus Paceibacterota bacterium
GTTCCAAGGGGAGGGGATGGCCGCAAGGCCATCCTCTTACCCGGCGGGCACCACGCTTTTGCCCCCGACCAAAGGCTGGCCGTGAGGACCGATAGAACCGGCCGAGGCGGCGGATGTGCGTTTTGGGTCGGCCAAAAAAGCGCCTGAAAAGACACTTCCCGGCCCGCCGAGGGCCGGGAAATCCGAAGCCCGAAGTCCGAGATCCGAAGGAAATCCGAAATCCGAAATTCGAAGGACGAAGGGCTTTGGCGGTCCGTCTCTCCACACCGAGCCGGTGAGGCCGAGTGGTGAGAGGCTGAATTGGGGGCGGGAGGCGTCGTTGGCCAGGGCGCAAGCCCTGGGCAACGTTGGCGAACGCTGGGGGGCGAAGGAGGAAGGCGACCGCGGATGACGCGGATGACGCGGAAAGAGGAGCCCCTCTCCCTACCCTCTCCCCGCCGCGCGGGGAGAGGGGTGATTATGTTTCAGGGGACGTTACCCAGGGCGGCGCTGGCGCTGGCCCTGGGCTATTGTCGGGTCGCTCCTACGGAGCTTGGAAGTCCTTTGGTTGGAGGGCTGGTTCGTCTTCGGCGGCGGCTTCCCGGTCTGAAGCTGCCAGCCTTCTGAGGTTCTTGTTCTTCCAGTAGTGGCTGATTGCTTTTGTTACCGCGTCCAGCCACTGGCGGTCAGAGAGCTGCTGCTCGATGACGCAGGTGGCGAAGTACTTGACGCCGTTACGCTTCGGCTTGCCGAGGGGCTGGAGAAGTCTGGCTGCGACGAGCACGGCTATGTCGTCGACAGAGCAGCTTAAGAGAGCCGCCGTTTGCTCGGAGGTGAGCCTGGCCGGCAGGCGGCGAACGTTGAGCGGGTCGAAGAATTTCCGCGCGGTTGATGGACTTAGCATTTGTGTAACCTTTGTTTTGATTTGTTGTGGCGGCCGGCGTGCGGAGAGCTCCGCATGTTGCGCCGGCCGCTCGGTCCGGAGTGTAAGCGGTGGGTTGGGGGCCGGCGTTGGTGCGGCTTGGACGCGGACGTGAGAAGGTGAGTCATGATGGATGACGTTGAGAGAAGGTTGTTGAGAATCCTGAGTGCGAGCGCGAAGCAGCTCGCGGCCGTTGATCGCATTCTTGAGGGCGAGGCTGAGACTGGGCCGGAGCCACCGAAGGGGCCGTTGCTGATGATGATCAAGGACGCGGCGGAATTGCTCGGCGTCCACCGGGCCACGATCTGGCGGTTGGTGAAGGCGGGCCGGCTGGAGGGGGTAGAATTGTTAGGGGCGGTCCGCGTCCGGCGCGCGGATGTCGAGGCCCTGGCGGGCCACGTTACGAGGGGCGGTTAGTCCTCGGCGGGGGGATGGGCGGCGGCCCAGAGGGCACGGTGGAGCTGGAGCCACTCTTTGATGGCTTGCGGGAGGCCGATGTCGTAGCCGAGCTCCTTCGAGCGAAGATATTTGTGACGGAGGATCTCTTCGCGCTCGAGCATGAAGAAGCGCCAGAGCTTGCTGTTGGCGATTTCGCTGGAGGGCTCGGGGGCCGTGCCTTGGGCTTTCTCGTCTTCCTGCTGGCGAGCGAAGTCGTCCAGGGCAGGGATGGCGAGGAGCAGGAAGTCGTAAACCGCCTCCGTGAGGTCAAGGGGCTTGATCGGCTCCGGGCCTGGGGTGGATTGCGGCTCCAGGGGAGACGCGCCGTTCTTGCTGACGGCGTGCTTGGCGATGAGAGCCATGAAGCGGCTGCGGGCCAGGCCGTAGGACTTGGCGCATTTGTCGATCTTGGCAAGCAGGTCCCTTTCGAGGGAGATGCAGACGGACGTATTCGTTGGCGATCGCTCTTTCACGACGTTCCTCATGTTAAACTGCCGGTTTGGCAGTGGTCAACAGCATAAAAGCGTAATATTTCTCAATAAAACAGGGGGGTTGACATGGGCCTTCACTCTCTGGTATTCTGCCGGGTAGCTGTGCGAAAAGCTACACGTCATAGTGCCATTGTCGTTGTGCCTTTTTTCCGACTGGACCGGGCATCCAACTGCACACTGCCTTACCGCCCTGAACCCCTGATTATCTTCAAAAACGTCCCTATTACGTTCTATTACGGGAGAATATACGCGGATCGTGTGGATTTGGCAATAGGCGTCACACGAATGTAACAGACCCATGAAACTTAGGCCGGCAGGGGCGTGAGCGGGCGCGCCGGTGAAAGAAGAGAGGAATACCCCAGTGAGCGTAAAGAAAAAGACACGTCAGTCCCAGCAGAGCGGGGACGATGAAATGATGAGCAGGCAGGAGCTGGCCGATTGGCTGAAGGTGTGTGTAGGGGCGATAGACCGTTACTGTCGAAAGGAAAAGCTGCCGTTCATCAAGGTTGGGCGGCGGGTGCTTTTTCGGCGGCGGGACGTCGAAAGATGGCTGGAGAAGCGATTGAAGAACGGGGAGGGCGGCGGGGAGAAGTAGGCATTGAGCCGTGGGGGGGGGATGGATGGTGGGGCCCTCTCCTCGGGAAGGAGGAGAGGGCCCGGCGCTTCTTTGGGGCGAGCCGGGGCTCCGGGGATTACATCGGAATAAGTGACATGAGAAGAAGAGCGAGAAAGACGGACGATTGGGAATACGAGTCCGAGGTCCACACGGCGTCGAGGTGGACGATGACGCACTTCAATGAGGGGTACTGGAGCATCATGGGACTGCTGAAAACGCCGTCCGATGGTTTCACACGGGATGAGGTGATGGGGGTCGCGCCGAAGGAGGAGGCGGAGCGGATCTGCGAGGCTCATAATGCCGAGGTCAAGGAGCTGCGGGAGATTCAGGCGGCGCTGCTGGCTGTGGTCAGGAAGCTTGCCAAGTCGTACGGGCCAGGCGGGGCTGTCAGCGAGCGGCTGTGGATGGAGGCGCGCGCGGCGCTGAATAAGGCGACGAGGGTGGGGCGTGACGCGTAATACGCGGCGCGTATTGGCGGTGGATGGTCCGTACTGATTGATCGAAACATCGCGCGCAGCGCGGCGGCGCAAGGGTCTGGCGAGGGTGGGCGAGGATTTGGTGAATTCTCGCAAAAAGCTGGCTAGTCATCCTGTGCGTTTAGTTCTCCATTTTTTGTCGCGTTTCGGCGCGGGTTCGGCTTCCGGGCGAGTCACAAGGAGAAACACTGAGTCCTCAGGAGTCATAAGGAGTCATAAGGAGTAATGCCCGGGATTTTGGCCCGTACCCGGGGGCGGGTCGGGTTGGCGGAGAGGTGGCCTTATTGTCTCCGCGTGCGCACGAGCAGAACAAATTCGGCGACACGGAAGAAGCGGCAAGGTCTGAGGCGGACCGGTCGAAGCAGCAGTCTGCGAGCGGAGAGCCTTGATGGGCTCAGGGCTGGTAAGAGGAGCGAGGGAGGAAAGGGGTTGGATGGTTAGGAGCCGATGGAATGAAGAGCGCTCCTCCCAACGGGGATTCAGTCCGGGTCGCGCAGGCATCGCCAAAGGTGTTGGCGGTAGTTGCCAAGGCGACTGCGGAGATGGGAGCGGCGGCAGGGGCGGCGGGAGCGGCGCCGGGCGAGACGTTGATCGGGGCCTGGTTTGTGTACTGGTCGGCGGGTGGCGGCGTGCGGGTGGCGAACGGGTGCGGGTGCTGCGGCAGCCAGGAAGTGGTGGCGGCGCTGGCCGTGATGGGGGATAAGCTCGGGGAGGTGGCCAAGGGGAATTGCGAGCTGCGGAAGGATGCGGACAGGTTGCAGGTGGAAAACGACGAGCTGCGCGGGAAGCTGGCGGACCGATTCTTCGATTTTGCGCTGGAGGTCAGGAAGGATGATTTCTGGAGGTTCGCGGTGATCATGGCGCTGGGGAACCGGAAGGCGGCAGCAGAGCACTTGGAAGTGGCCGAGCGGAGTTTCTACGGGCAGATCGATCGGTGGAAAGGGGAGCGGGCGCAGGGTTACCAGACAATGCTGCGCCTGATCGCCTGGCGCAAGAAGGCGGGGCGGTGCAAGAAGTTGCAATTGCCGGATTCGATCGCGTCCGGGGGAACGGACGGGAAACCGGAGAACCCGGAGACGCTGGGGCAGGTGCTGGAACTGATCAAGGGCGCGGAGAACGTGGACTATCCGAGGCTGCTGGTGATGATGTTGTCGCTGCTGCGGATGCAGAACCCGAAGAACTGGGCCAAGGTGCGGGACGAGCTGGTGGAGGTGATCGGGGCGGAGCTTTCGCAATAATTGCCGCAACTGCCGAAAAAGTTGCAATTGCCTGTGATACAGGGAGTAACGCGAGGTTGCTCCCTCTTTTTATGCCCTAATTCGGCAATTTTCCGGACTGGTAGGGTGACGAGACAGTCTCGCCACGCTGGAAAAACAAGAACGGAAAATGGCAGCGAATCTTAAGAATCCGAACGAGCGCCTGATGCGGTTTTTGCAGGCGACGCCGGAGCAGCAGGCGGCGATTGACCGAATCCTTGACGGAAGAATCCCGGTGGAGCCGGAGCCGCCGAAGGGACCGCTGTTGATGCTGATCAAGGATGCGGCGGCATTGCTCGGCGTCCACCGGGTCACCATCTGGCGGTTGGTGAGAGCGGGGCGGCTTGAGCCGGTGGAGTTGCTGGGGTCGGTGCGGGTTCGGCGCGCCGATGTCGAGGCCATCGCGGGCACGAAGGAGGCGCCCGCTGGCGCGGGAGGTCCGAAGTCCGAAGTCCGAGGCCCGAAAACAAAGGGGGAAGCGCCGGAATGAGAACCACGAAGACGGATTTGCGGGTGGTGCGGTGCGCGGAGCGGTTGGCCATGGACGAGAAGCTGGTGGCGGAGGCGATCAAGGCTGTGATTGAAGCGGGGATCGTGTTTCTGACGCGGAAGGGGCTGGCCGTGTTGCTGAAGGCCTCGGTTCGGACGGTGGATGAGATGGTAGCAAACAACGAACTGAGGGTGATGCGTCCGGGCGGCGTGCTGGTGCGTTTTTATCTGCCGCATGTGGTCGAGGATTTGGAGAAGGCGGCCGGTAAGCGGCTGGAGAGGTTGAAAGTGACCAGTGGCCAGTGGCCAGTGAACAGTAGCGGGGAAAAGGCAGGGAGCACCTCACCCAACCCTCTCCTCAAAGCGGAGAGGGTGCCTACGGCCGGCGCGCAGGGGACTGCACGCCGTACCAACGGGAGGAAATCGTGAATAGCAGGGAGAAAGGCAAAAGGGGCGAGCGGCAGTGGCGCGATGTGCTGGACGCCAACGGTTACCCGGCTAGACGGGGACAGCAGTTCAGCGGCGCCCCGGATAGCCCAGATGTGATTTGTGATGCGCTGCCGTGGGCGCATTTCGAGGTGAAGCTGTGCGAGCGGTTGGATCTGTACGCCGCGATGGACCAGGCCCGGCGCGACTGCGGCGGGCGGGCGCCGTTCGTGGCACACCGCCGGAATCATTGGCCGTGGCTGGTGACGATGGAGGCGGAGCGCTTTTACCGGCTGCTGAACAGGGACATGACCGGCGACTGGGCGGAGCGGATGGGTGCCGGAGCACCGGAGGCCGCGTTGGCCGGGCTGGCCGGGTTGCTATGGGAGGTCGAGGAGACCAAGCGGCTGACTATCCATGAAAGGGTGGCCAATGCGAAGCGACGGGGGGCCGGGCGGCCAGCGGTGATTGCCCACCGTCGCGCGGTGGAGCCTCCTGCCGAAGCCGGTCCGTGGCTGATCACGATGGAAGCGGAGACGTTCTTCCGATTGCTCAGAGGAGATTCGCTCGCTGGGGGATCGAGCAGCACCGGCAAGACACAAGGATTTTGGTGGCGGCGCTCAGCGGAGCCCCAGGCGGGGCTGTCGCGGGCGCCCTACCGGAAGCAGAAACAAGAGAAACCAACAATGAATCCCGCGCTCTGACGGGCGCGGTTCCAGAAGAACGAAACGTATGATCATCAAAGGAAACAACAGCAAGTTCGAGGCTTGCCCGGAATACACGGGCAAGGGTGTGTGTGTGGACGCGACGCCGCTGCGCAAGCAGCAGAGTCAATTTGGCGAGCGCGACGTGTTCAAGCTCGTGTTCGAGGTGGACCTGCTCAAGACGGACGGCAGCCGTTACTGCGTCTGGTCTAAGAACTTTACGCCTTCGACCAATGAGAAGGCGAATTTCCGGAAGTTCGTCCGTGGGTGGTTCGGGCGCGATTTGACCCGGGCGGAGCTGGAGGACTTCGACACGGAGTGCCTGATCGGCAAGCCGGCCCAGCTCGTGGTGGTGCAGGAGCACAAGGACGGCGAGACGTACGCCAACATCGTCGCCTGCACTCCGGACAAGTCGGGCGAGCCGCTGAAGCCCAGCGGGAAGTATGTCCGCGTGAAGGATCGTCCGCCCAGGGACAGTGGTCAGAGGTCAGAGGGCGGAGGTCAGAGCGGGTACAGGCGGGCGGAGCAGCCGGGGTCAGAGGTCGGAGGTCAGAGGCCAGAGGTCAGTGATCATGCGGCGGTGAAGATCCACGTGGGGCGCTGCAAGGGGCTTGAACTGCGCGACCTGGCGCCCGAGCAGGTGCAGGCGCTGGTCGAGAAGTGGCTGCCGACGGCGAAGGCGAATGCCAAGCCGACGGCGGATGACAGGCGGCTCATGGCCGCGTTGGAGTGGTGGGCCGCCGCGCGCGAGAGGGAGGAGGATGACGTCGCGTTCTAGGCGCGCGCGGAAATCCGAAAGTGAACCACCGATGAACACGGATTTGCACAGATCCCTCACCCCAGCCCTCTCCCCCGCGACGGGGGAGAGGGAGGATGTTCTTTCGGGGGCGTTACCCAGGGCGGCGGCCGTGGCCGGCCTTGCCCTGGGCTGATTTAACCTTGCCCTTTCAGGGCTGCAGAATGAGCCGACTGACGTCGGCTGAGTGAGAGGGAGAAGACGGACCGTTCGGCGAACGGTCCCTACCTAACAAAATATGAAGACGATCTATTTCGATACTGAGACAGGGCCGCTGCCGGAGGCGGAGCTGGCGGTCATGGTGCCGCCGTTTGACCCGGCCGAGGTCAAGGTGGGCAATTTGAAGGACCCGGACAAAATCGCGGCCAAGCTGGCCGAGGCCGAGGCGGCGCATCGGCGCGAGTTCGTCGAGCGCGCGGCGCTGGACCCGCTCACGGGGCGGGTGGTGGCGATCGGTTTGCTGTTTGAGGACAGCGAGTTGGCCGTGATCGGCCATGACGATGAGGCGGCGACGCTGCGGGAGTTCTGGGAGGTGTGCCGGGGCGAGATGGGACGCATCAACCGGATGATCGGCTTCAATACGCGGTTGTTCGATTTGCCGTTCCTGATCCGGCGCTCGTTCAAGCATCGCGTCCAAGTGCCGTACGGAATTCGGCGCGGGCGGTACTGGGGCGACGAGATGGTGGACTTGCGCGAGGAGTGGCAACTGGGGGACCGCCAGGCGCGGGGTTCGCTGGACACCATCGCTAAGCACCTTGGCGTTGGTCAGAAAAACGGCCACGGGGAGGATTTCGCCCGGCTGTGGCAGACGGACCGCGAGAAGGCGCTGGCCTACTTGCGGAATGATCTGGAGCTGACGGGCCGGATTGCCGAGGCGCTGGGCGTGGTCGAGTCCCCGGCGGTGACTTACTGAGGGTTTAACCACAGATGAACACGGATTCGCACAGACGCCCCTCACCCCCGGCCCCTCTCCCCATCGAATGGGGAGAGGGGAGATGTTCTTTTTCGCTGGTTAACCCGGGGTGGCGGCCTGGCGGCCTTACCCCGGGCTACCGTCTTGAACCCCGCTGGGGTTCTCAAATTGGGCCGACGAGCGTCGGCATAGAAAGGAGTTGAGAAATGAGACCACATGTTTCTCATTCACGGGGACGCGCGATTGGCGCGCATTCTGATGGTGCTCAGTGGCACACCGAGGACGGCGTGCCGATGCCTTCGGTTCTGTCGGCCACGGGCGGGGCGCGACCGACAACGCTGAGCGATGCGCGCGAGCTTGGGCTGCTGCCGAGCGTGAGCAACATCCTAGAGGTGGTGCACCTGCCGGAGCAGGAAGTTTGGAAGCAGGGGCAAGCGGTGCTCTTGGGGCTGACGCTGCCGCGGCGGGAGGGGGAAAGCGTGGATGCCTACCTCGAGCGCGTGATGGAGGCGCGGAGCCAGGCGGCAGTGGGCTTTGGCACGAAGCTGCACGGTTGGGCGGAGCGGCTGGCGAGGTGGGTTGAGGTTGACCCGGCTGATCCGCGGGCTCCGTGGATGAGGCTGCTCCGTGCCTGGTTCCTGGCCAACTGCGTGCGGGTGGTGTGGGCGGAGAGGCCGCTGGTGAACCGGGAACTCGGTTACGCGGGCGTGGGGGATTTGTTGATCGAGCACCGGGCGCACGGGATAACGCTGGTGGACCTGAAGTTGCAGAACGTGAAGGAGGGTGAGGGGCCGTCCACCTACAGATCGTGGGGTTACGAAATGGCGGCGTACCGGGCGGCGCTGGGGGAAAAGGTGGTGTGCGTGACCCTGATCATGAACTCGCGAGAGGCACATGCGCCGATCGAGGGGCGCTGGAGCGAGGAGCAGATGGAAATGAACTGGCGGGGGTTTCGGGCGGCGCGGGAGCTGTGGGTGGTCGCCAACAACTACGATCCCACGCAAAAACGGGAAGCAGAAACCGGGAAAGCAGAAATGGGGGTATCGATAGCCGATAGGCAATAGCCCATGAATCCGCTTTTGTATCCCGCAGTGATGAAGAAGGTGTCGTGCCTGGGCCGGCGCGGAGAAGTTCTGCAAGGCATGTGGGAGGGAAAGGGAATGAAGGCGATTGCCGCCGAGCTGGGCATCAGCGCCAAGACCGTGGAATACCACCGGGCGAATTTGTATCGGCTCTTTGAGGTGCGCGACCCGGTGAGTTTGTGCCGGCGGGCGATGGCGCTGGGGCTGATCAGGCCGGATTCGGCGGTGAGAGCCGAGGGGCCCCTCCACGTGCGGGATTGAACGAGTATGCAAGCGGACTTGAATTTTGGCATTGCCGGGGCAGACGAGACGCCCGCCCTGCATTCACGCTGGCCGGAGTGGGAGGCGGTGGCGGCGGAGAACC
This sequence comes from Candidatus Paceibacterota bacterium, assembly GCA_035452965.1. Lineage (NCBI taxonomy): Bacteria > Bacillati > Minisyncoccota > Minisyncoccota bacterium. The sequence continues at coordinate 8,953 of DAOTCE010000039.1, forward strand.
GGTTCCAAGCGGCAGCGCTGGGCGGTCGGAATTGTTTTCTGACGGGCATGGGCGGCACGGGGAAGACGACGCAGCTCAGGGCGTTTATCGAGGCGGTGGCTCGGAAGGTGGATGTGACGGCGCCGACAGGGGTGGCGGCGCTCAACGTGGGCGGGATGACCATTCACCGGTTTTGCGGGATGATGCTCGGGCCTCAGCCCGGGCAGTCGGACGAGGAGTGTTTCGCGCTGCTGCAGCGCGACCGGCGCCGCTCGATCCTGGTGGGGTTCAACCGGGTGCGGCGGTGCGAGGTGCTGGTGATTGATGAAATCTCGATGTTGCCGGGGCGGCAGTTCGATTTTGTCGAGTTCCTGTTCCGGCGATTGCGGGGCCGCGATGAGCCGTTCGGCGGTTGCCAGGTCATCGTGACGGGGGACTTCCTGCAGTTGCCGCCGGTGCGAACCAGTGAGGCGGAGCCTTACGACTGGGCTTTCCAGTCGCCAATCTGGGAGGAGGCGGAATTCAAGACGATCGTTTTGGATACGGTGCGGCGGCAGGATGAGCCGGGCTTCGTGGCCGCCCTGGCTGACTTCCGCGTTGGGCGCGTCCGGGGCAACTCGGCGCGACTGCTGCAGACGCGCGTTCTGAATTTCCCGCCGGCGAACATGCCGCGGCTGTTCACGCATAACGTCCAGGTGGACAAATGGAACAGTTACCAGCTTTCGGAGTTGCCGGGCGACGAAAGCGTTCTGGAGGCGGAGCAGAGCGGGCCGGAGCACCAGCGGGCGTTTCTGACGAAGAACCTGCTGACGCCGGCAACCCTGCGGGTGAAGCGTGGGGCGCTGGTGATGTTCACCGTGAACCGGGCGGTGCCCGGTGCCCAGAAGCCGCTGTTCGTGAATGGCCAGATGGGGACGGTCGAGGATGTGCAGCCCGGGGCGGTGCTGGTGAAGAGCGGCGGGGCGCTGGTGCGGGTCGAGCCGTTTTCTTGGCGGTATGACTCGCAGGACCCGGACTCCGCGGCGTTCACCCAGTACCCGCTGCGGCTGGCCTGGGCGATGACGATTCACAAGGCGCAGGGGCTGACGCTGGATTCGGCCTACCTGGATATTCGGGCGGCGCGGGAGCCGGGGCAGGCCTATGTGGCGGTGTCGCGGGTGCGGACGCTGGCCGGGTTGCAGTTCAAGGAATGGTTCAAGGGCGTGCATGTGTCGCCCGAGGCAATCGAGTTTTACAGGCAGGCGGCGTGATTAACCACAGATGACACGGATGAACACGGATGTTTTAGCCGCTGGAAGGCGCAGGGAGTCATTTCTTCTTGAGAAAGACGACGCGAGAGACCCCGCGATTGTGAGGGACTTTCTTCCGAGCCTCTGCCAATTCCGCCGCGGTTGCCTCATCACTAAGGACTTCGTAGATGCCGAGATACGTGTACTTGCCGCGCTTAAGCTTCTTGACGAAGAGGGGTACTTCCACGGTGTCGTTGGCGAGGGTGTTGCCCCACTCCTTGGTGGGGGAGTCGCCGCCGACCCATACCTGAGCGCGCGAGTCAAAAATGCGGGGATTGTAATCCTTTCGGAGGCGGAGCGCGCGGATGCGGGAACCGTGGATCACAGTCCAGTGGAGCACGGGATGGTTCTGCTTATAGAGGGCGGCTATGTCGCGGTACGTGTAATCGTGGTCGAGCTCTGGCATGGAGGGACTGTGGCATGAGGGAGACAATGACGGAAGGCAAATTGACCGCGCTGAGGGAATCTGCGTTGAACAGGCTGGAGGCGTTGCTGGGGGAAGGAACTTTCTTCGTGCCGTGCGAGTGGGGCACGAAGAAACCGATCCTGACATACGTGGACCGGCCTTTCGAGGGGACCAAGACGCCGGCTTACCGGGCATTGTTCGAGGTGGAGCCGACGAACATCGCGGTTTACCTGGGCAAAGCCTCGGGTGGCTTGTGCGCGATTGATTTCGATGCGGATGAGGATTTGGCGGCGTTTCTGGCGGTGAATCCGAAGCTGGCAGGGACGCTGCGGTCGCGCGGCAGCCGCGGTGGGATGGCCTGGCTGCGGATTGAGGGGGAATACCCCGAGAGCTGCAACCCCGAGCACAAGCGGTTTGAGTGGCGGGCGGACAACCGGCTTTCGACGATTTACGGGCGGCATCCGAAGGGGATGGACTACAGCCTGGTGGTGGACGCGGCGCCCGTGGTGGTGAAGTTCGCGGACATTGTGTGGCCGGCCGGTTGGGAGCTGCCGTGGGAAGGCCAGGGGGAGGCGGAGCTGCGGCTGCTTTATGGCGAGCCGTATTACACGAACGAGAAGGGCGGGATCACCGGCATCAATGAAGCGTTTTGGGCGGGGATGTATGCGGCGGAAAACGTCGTCCTGCACGAGCCGGATGAGAAGACTTTTTACCGCTACAACCCGGAGACGGGCATTTATCAGGTCGAAACGGCGGACGTGATTCGCCATGCGGTTTCGTGCCGGATGCTGGAGGCGTCGCGCCAGACGCGAGTGTTCGAGCTGCAAAAGAAGCGCGGCACGGCGACGTTGAGCAACGTGGTGGCGCACCTGCGGGGCATGGTGGAGAAACGCGGGGCTTTCGCGGAGCGGAAGACCGCGATCCACCTGGCCAACGGGGTGATCGCGTTCAGGGAGGGCGAGGCGGAGCTGCGGCCGTTCTCGGCCGAATATCGGTCGCGCAATCGGTCGCCGATTGCGTTCGACGGGGATGCGCGATGCGGCCGGTTCCTGAATGAGCTGGTGCTGCCGGCGGTGCATCCGGAAGACGTCGAGCTGTTGCAGAAGTTCGCGGGCATGTTTCTGCTCGGCGACAACCGGGCCCAGCGGATTCTGATTCTGGACGGCGAAGCCGGGCGGGGCAAAACGCAGTTTGCCAACGTCATGCAGGGGCTGGTGGGGATGCCGAACGTGACGCAGTTGCGCACGAAGCACCTGGCCGAGCGGTTTGAGATGTTTCGCTATCTACGGCGGACGCTGCTGGTTGGTGTGGACGTGGAGGCCGATTTCCTGAGCACGAAAGGTGCGGCGGTGCTGAAGGGCCTGGTCGGCGGCGATTGGTTCGACGCCGAACAGAAGGGCGGGACGGGTAATTTTCAGATGCAGGGCACTTTCAACGTGCTCATCACGTCGAACGCGCGGCTGCGGGTGCGCTTGCAAGGAGACGTGGGCGCCTGGAAGCGGCGACTGACGATCGTGCGGTATGAGGCGCCGCCGCCGGCGAGGAAGGTCCCGGACTTTGGGGCCTACCTGGTGCGGACCGAGGGAAGCGGGATTCTGAACTGGGCGCTGCTGGGCGCGCAGAAGGTGCTGGCGGAAATCCCCGACGAAGGCGGGGATTTGGTGCTGACGGAGCGGCAACGGGGCCTGGTGGAGTCGTTGCTGGCCGAAAGCGACAGCCTGCGACACTTCCTGCAGGAGTCTGTGGCGGTGGACGATCTGGGGGACGCGACTGTGACGGAGCTGGTCGAGGCATACGCCGCCTACTGTCCTGAGCGGAAGTGGCAGGCAATGCCGATTACGGAGGTCCACTCCAAGCTCGAGACGCTCATGCTGGACCTGTTCGGGGTGACGAAGCGGCATGACGTGAAGCGGAACGAGAAGAATCAGCGGGGGTTCGCTGGGGTGCGACTCAGGGAAGTGGGGAGTGCGGAATGCGGAGTGGAGAATGGGGGGGCGGAATGAGCCTGGACGTGCGGCGGCTGGAGAAGGTCCGCGAGCTGGCCGACGGAGTCGTCCAGGCGCGGTGTCCGGCTTGCGCCGAAGGCGGCGGCGACCGGAAGGGGGAACACCTGCGGGTTTACCCGGACGGGCGGTTCGGTTGCTGTGTGCATCCCAAGGACCGGGAGCACCGGCGGCGCATTCATGCCCTGACCGGTGACAAGGCGCCGCGGGTCATCAAGGTGCGCGTGGCGGCGGGGAAAAGCGGCGGGGAGGTCGTCGGCGGCATTCTCGGACGCCTCGGACGGGCCTTCGGAAATCCGAAATCCGAAATCCGAAGCCCGAAGGGGGAATTGAGCGGCTCGGACGCCTCGGACGGGGTCAGGGAAGTGCAGAATGGGGAATGGGGGGTGCGGAATGAGGCTCGGACGCCTCGGACGGGTGTTTCACAGTCCAGCCAAGTTGCTGCGGACAATTCTCGGACGCTACGGACGTCCCTAAACCCTAACGGGTATGAAGAGGTGTTCTTTGGAGATGAGAAGGAAGAGTCCTGTACTTACAAGGAGTTTGCGCCCCCCGTCCGTAGCGTCCGAGAAACCGAGGCGCAACCGGAGGCTGAGCCGGGGTCGGATGGGGGCGTCCGAAGCGTCCGGGAGGCGGTGGAGGCGGCCGTGGAGCCGCCGAAAGTCGCCGAGCCAGGGGTGCGAATGCCCTACTTCGATACGGATGGCACACTGAGGATCCCGTTTAACTCGCCGGAGCGGTATCACTGGTGGAAGCCGCCGCATGACCAGCGGCTGAGGGTGAAGGAGATCATCGCTGAGCTTCGGGCGAGGCAGCAGGAGGTTGACAATGGCACTGATTTTTGAACAGCAGGCGCGCGAGAGCGATAAGGCGTTCGCGGCATTCAGTTTGTATCTGAACCTGGGGCCGGAACGGTCGCTGGAGACGGTGGCCCAAAAGTTCACCAGGAGTTCACGTCTAATCAAAAGGTGGTCGGCGAAATTCGACTGGCCGGCGCGAGTGGCGGCGCACGCCGCGCACCTGGCGACCGTCGAGCGCGAAGCGGTCGAGGTCACCGTGCGGGCGAAGGCGGCGGAATGGGAGGCGCGCGAGCAAAAACTCCGTGAAACGGAGTGGGCGATGCACGAGCGGGCCATCGCCGCGGCGAAGAAGGGCCTGGACGCCTACATGGAGCGCGAGAAGGTGTATGCGAACCTGGCGGACATTGCCCGAATGCTGGAAATCGCCAGCAAGCTGGGGCGGCTGGCGACGGGGCTTGGCACCGACGGCGAGGGGCGCAAGGGGGACGATCTGCCGGCGGTGCGGGTCGAGGTCACGGTCGCGCTCGAGAAGATCTACGGCCAACCACTTCCAGGGGAAGAGGCGGCGCCTCCTGCCATTGTGGATGTTGAAGTGGCTGGAGGGGAGCCGCAGGTGCAAAACAAGGTTTTGGTGGCGCAAACAGGGGATTCGGGAGCGCAAACAGGGAGTCTGGGGTCGCAAACAGGGGAATTGAGGGCGCAAACAGGCGAGGCCGAGACATGACGCCCTGGGAGCGCTATTTCCTGGTCGGGCGGCGGGCTGGCTGCCCGAAGGACCAGATGGACCGGTTTCAAGCGGCGGACGTGGTCCTGCAGGAGCGACAGCTCGCCGCCTCGGCGGCGGCGCGGCTGTGCGACCGGGCCGACGGGCCGACGGCAGTCGGCTACGGCGGGGCCCGGGGCGGCGGCAAGAGTCACTGGCTTCTGGCGCAGATGGGCGTGGATGACTGCCAGCGGGTGCCCGGCCTGAAGTGCCTGCTGCTGCGGAAGGTTGGTAAAGCCAACCTGGAGCACTTCGAGGATCTGCGCCGGAAGTTGTTCGCGAACCTGGGGCATGAGTTTTCGGCGTTTCGGGGTATCCTGACGTTTAAGAACGGGTCGCGCATCATTGCGGGCCATTTCCAGAACGAGAAGGACATTGATGCCTACCTGGGGCTGGAATACGACGTGATCGGGATTGAGGAGGCCACGACGTTGACGGCGCGGAAGTACCAGGACAGCACGACCTGTTGCCGGACGAGCAAGCCGAATTGGCGGCCGCGCATCTACTCGACAACAAATCCCGGCGGCGTGGGGCACGGGTGGTATCGCAAGCGGTTCATCGAGCCGTGGCAGCGGCACGCGGAGACTGAGACGCGGTTCGTCGCGGCCCGGGTGACCGACAACCGGTGGAATAACCCGGAATACATGCGCGTGCTGGAAGGGCTGACGGGATGGCAGCGCCGGGCCTGGCTGGATGGGGATTGGGATATTGCGGCCGGGCAGTTCTTCACGACGCTGCGGCGGGAGGTGCATATCGTTTCCGACTTCGACGAGACCAGGGCGCGGGAATGGTTTTGCGCCCTGGACTATGGGTTTACCCACTACACCGTGGTGCTGCTCGGCTGCACGGATGGCGACGGCAACCTGTTTGTCGTGGATGAGCACGCGGAGCGGCTGTGGCTGCCGCAGCGGCACGCGCCGGCCATTGCAGCGATGCTCGGGAGGCACAGGATAGCCGATCGCCAATTGCAGATAGGCGATCTGAAGAGGTTTGTGGCCGGCGCCGATGTGTTCAGCCGCCAGAGCGACGGGTCAACTGTGGCGTCGCAGTACGCGACGTTGGGAGTTGCTTTGAAACCGGCGAACATGGACCGAATAAACGGGTGGGCGGAGATCCTGCACCGGTTTGGCGATCCGGCGAACGGGGTGAAGCCGCGGCTGTTCATCCACGAGCGGTGTGGTCGGCTCGTGGAATGCCTGCCGGCGATGCAGCACGATCCGAATCGGCCCGAGGATGTGCTGAAGGTGGATGCCGACGAGGACGGCGTCGGCGGCGATGACGCCGCCGACTGCCTGCGGTACCTGGTCGCGACGAAGTCGCGAACGGTGGCGCAGCGGAAGCTGCGCGGCTTGTAGACAAAATGAGGTTAGCAAATGGCAAAGGACATGTAGCGAGTAGCGAGGGCATGTGAGAAAAGAGGTATAGTCCGGTGACAGAACGTTTCTTCAGCGGCGTTCCCCACGCCCACCTCCTTGGCGTCTGTCACCGGGCGGTTTTCTTGTACTGGCGCAGCCCCCTGGGATGGAGGGGGCGAGGCCACGGCGTGGCCGGCGCTCAGGGGGTGGGTGGGCAGCGACCCCGCCTGACTGAACAAAGCAGCGGAGTGAGGGGTGTGGCGTGAAGGATGCAGGAGCGACTGGCGCGCGCACTGCCACCGGACGGGGGGGAAGAGGCCGGTGAAAGCAGTGAGCGTGACAGGCGCGACAGGCTCCCGGCCACAAGACGGTGTTATCTTTAGAGCCGCCAGCACCGGGGGTCCTGCGTCAGCGGGTGCCGGTGCGGTCTTTGCGGCTCTATAGATAACATCCTCTTGTGGCTGGAGCCGAAAGCATCCTTCATGACACACCCCGAACGAAGCGGATCGTAACTGGCGGGGTCGCGGTTCGTGGGGGGCGCGGGGGTCGCGCTGTTCTGGCTTCTGCGGCGGCGGAACGAAGCGATGGCGGGCGTCGGCTGAGGGGATAGGGAGCCGTCGCCCGCTGCGCGTAGTGGAGCCGGCGCAGAGGCCAGACTGACTTTGCCTCAAGCGCCAGTCTGCCAGCTTTCAGCATTAGCTTGCGGTGCTGATAGCTGGCAGTCTGGCGCGTTTCGTTTGGGTCGCGGGGGCACGCGCTATCCTCACTTCTGGGCGGGAGTGCGGAGCGCCTGGCCGTGGCTCAAGGGTTACAGGGTGAGCCTTTAGGCCAAGCGCTCCGCAGTCCCGGCCAGAGGTGAGGCTGACATTGGGGGCCAGCGCATGACCAGGCCGCAGCGGAGGCCAGCGAACTTGAGAGCGTTTCCAAAGCTAGGACTGGTGATGCGCTGGCCGGGGTTGGAGTCTTCGTTCTGGGGGTCTGAGTTTCCACGTGTTCCACACTCCTCCAGGGAGTGTGGCTGATTTGCTGTGGCGTGTTCGGTTCACGGGACGGGCGTTCGGTTGCACTGCGACTGTTTCGACGAATCCAGGCCGTTGGATCGCAGTGAAGACGTCCAAGTTTTACATGGGGGTTCTGAAAGAACCCCTGGTTGGATTGCACGAAGAGCGTTCGAGTTTTAGATGCTGTCTCCAAGACAGCATTGGAAGGAAGCGTGAAGTTATCGCGGGGTTCCAAGGTGGTGTTGTCGGGCGGTTCCCCGAAAGGGGCTACTCAGCCGCCCACGGAGGACGCTGACGACGCGCAGGCAGCCAACCGGAAAGAACGAGCCACTGCCAAACGAACGGCTGCCACCAAGGGAGACGAGGGCGAAACTGAGGGGGCCGACCACACGCAACCCACCACTGCACGGGCAACGAAACGCGCTGGAAATAAAACCCGGCAACGCGACACTGAAAACGCTGCCAACGAACGCCGACCAGGAGATGCCAACGCCTAGCGGCCCTACCGACCTGAAAATGCTCTCTCACACTTTTTTCTTGAGAGAGCATTTTCAGGGCGGTAGGGCCGCGGGCAGCACTGGACGCGTAGGAGAACCCGAGACGCCCGACAGCCCGAAGGAGTCGTTTCAACTAACTTGGTCTTTTCCGGAGCGAGTGGCAGGGCGCATTCCAATTGTTGCAGTAGGCGTGCCAGCCTGTTGGGGGAAAGGGAGGCTGGCGCGACTACTGCATCGTGATTGCGCCCGAACGAAGCGCTCCGGGGGCGTTCGTGGTTCTACGGGCGCTGGTTTCGCGGCGGGCGTTCGATGACGCGAAGCGGTGGGGCGTTCGAACTGGGACGAGCGAAGCAGACAGCGTGACAGGCGGGAGGGTGGCGGGGCGACTGGCGCGCTGACTGCTCGCGGACGTTCGACTTGGTTAAGGAGTATCGACGGCGCGAAGCGGGGGGACGTTCGATGTGGCGAGATGCTGGTTTCGGGACTGGCGTTCGTGGTCGCGAAGCGGTGGGACGTTGGCTCGCGCTGCGACATCCGAATTGCCCAGGGCGAGCAGCCAGCGTGACAGCCCCGCATCCATTAACACCCCACTAACATTGTCTTTGCGGGGCTGGCGCGATGGCTGCGGTCGCGGTGGTTGGGATCGCGGCTGGCGTACATGGTCGTGTCGGCGGAGTGCTGGTTCCTGGTAGTGAGCCGCTGCCTCCTCCACTCGCCGTTGCGAAGCACAGGCGAGTGGAGGAGGCAGCGGCGGTGTACGGCGCCGGGCCTTCTGGAGGGCTTCCCAGGGGCTTGTGGCAACCTTTAATTTTGAGCTTCACAATTAAAGGATGCGGGCTTATCTTTTAATTCGTCCAGTCGGAATCAAAACTTGTTTAATTGTGCTCTATGCTCAGAGGTCTGACAGGTCACTACGTGCCGCTCCCTTCGGCTGCCGGGGAGAAGGCCCGGGCTTTCGTTCCGAATCCGCTTCCGCCTCATCCGCCGCTCGATCTTCAGCCCGAGCTTCAGGAACTTGTGTCGCAGGCGATGCTGAGTCTTGGGAGGCTCGATGGCTTGGCGGCCGTGTTGCCGGATCCAGAGTTATTCATCTATTCCTACGTTCGGAAGGAGGCTGTGCTCTCCTCCCAAATTGAGGGGACGCAATCCAGCCTGGATGACCTATTGCTTTTCGAGAATGACGCCACGCCCGGGGTGCCATTGGATGATGTGCAGGGGGTGTCGAATTACGTTGCCGCAATGAACCACGGGTTGCACCGGCTGAAGACACTTCCGTTGTCGCTGAGGCTAATCAAGGAAATCCATGGCGTTTTGCTATCCAAGGGACGCGGAAGCAAGAAGGAGCCGGGCGAGTTTCGGCGGTCGCAGAACTGGGTTGGCGGCAGCCGCCCCGGCAACGCCATTTTTGTGCCTCCGCCGCCGGACCAGATTTTGGAGTGCATTGGCGCATTGGAGAAGTTCCTGCATAACGACCCGGTCAAGACTCCGGTGCTGATTAAGGCCGCACTGGCGCACGTTCAGTTCGAGACCATTCACCCGTTTCTGGATGGCAACGGGCGCCTGGGTCGTTTGCTGATCACGTTCCTGCTTTGCGCGGAAGGCGCGCTGCGCGAGCCGTTGCTGTATCTCAGCTTGTACTTCAAACAGAACCGGCAGAGGTATTATGAACTGCTCCAGTCCGTGCGGATGACTGGTGATTGGGAAACGTGGCTGCGGTTCTTCCTTACGGGCGTAGCGGAGACGGCCGCCCAGGCCGCTGGCACTGCGCGCGCCCTGATGGAGCTGGCGGCTGCGGATGAGAAGCGAATTCAGGCGATCGGCAAGGCATCGGGTTCTGCCCTGCGGGTGCATCGGGTGCTGCAGGCCCAACCGCTGATCTCTATCGCCGCTGCCAGCAAGAGGTTGAACCTCAGTTTTCCAACGGTAACCACATCTCTTCAGCATCTTGAGAAGCTCGGGGTCGTGCGTGAAACGACCGGCGGCAAGTATGGTCGGTTGTACGCTTACGATCGCTATCTGAAGATCCTCAACGCCGAGAGTTAGTCAGTGTTGGCGGCCTAAGCGAGTGACAGGCGGAGCGCCGGTTGCGCCGCCGAGGCGCATTTGGCGCGGAGCCTGACAGGAGCGGGTGGCGGCGTCTGGGAAGTCGTCAAGGGGGTTGTTGAAAAATATGTTGCAGCGCGGCGCAGCGCAAAGGGGTCTGGGCGCAGCCGTGCGCAACTGATGCTCGGCGCACGTGCGTAGCACGTGAAAAGTCGATGTTAGGGTGGCGGCGATGGCAGTAAATTCGACGCATCCTGATTACGACGCCGCGGCCACAGAGTGGGCGCGGGCGCGTGACGTCCTCGCGGGCGAGGATGCGGTGAAGGCCCGGGGCGAGAATTATCTCCCGCGGTTGGATTCACAGACGGATGAGGAGTTTGCGGCGTATGTAAAGCGGGCGTCGTTCTTCAACGCGACGGCTCGCACTTCTGAAGCCTACCAGGGTTTGATCTTCCGCCGACCTCCGTTTGTGAAATTGCCGGAAGGCGGTTCCGGCCTGGGTAAGGCGATGGAGGAGTTCGCGAATGATTCCGACATGCTGGGGACGTCGTTGACTGCCTACGCGAAGATGGTTGTCGGCGATGTGATTGGGCTGGGGCGAGCGGGGACGCTGGTGGATTGGGAATCGGAGGCGGAGCAGCGGGCCTATGCGGTGTTCTATCGGGCGGAGCAGGTTGTCAACTGGCGGGTGGAGCGAGTGAATGGGCGGAATGTTCCTACTCTGGTGGTGCTGCGGGAGCAGGTGATCGGGAAGCCCGGCCAGGACAGCGATGAGTTCGAGCTGGGGATGGTGGATCAGATCCGCGTGCTGCGGTTGGTCGCGGATGATAATGGCGAGCCGTTTTGTCGGGTTGACCTGTGGCAAGAGCTTGATCCGGGTTCGCGGAAGTTTCGGCGCGGCAAGCGTGAGTGGGTGTTGGTGGAGTCGCACGTGCCGCGCCGGCTCGGGAAGCCGTTGCCGCTGGTTCCGTTTGTGTTCCATGGGCCGCGGCATTCGCGGCCGGATGTGGATCGGGGGCCGCTGGAGGACATCATCGCGGTGAACCTCGACCACTATCGTCTCGATGCGGACTTCAAGCACGGGCTGCATTTCACGGCGCTACCCACGGCTTGGGTGAGTGGCTTCGACAAAGGCGCGAGCCTGAGGATTGGTTCCAGCACGGCTTGGGTAAGCGAGACGCCCGGGGCGACGGCTGGCTTCCTGGAGTTCAGGGGGCAGGGTTTGGAGACCTTCGAGCGCGCGATGGACCGGGACGAGCGGCTGATGACGATCCTCGGCTCCCGGATGCTGGAAGAGGCGAAGCGCGTGGGCGAGACGGCTACAGCGATCGAGCTACGGCAGTCGGGCGAATACAGCATCCTTGGTGGTGTGGCCTTCAGCGTGAGCGAATCGCTGACGCAGGTGTTGCGCTGGGTGTATTGGTGGAACTCGACGGAGGAACTCCCGGATGACGTGAGCGACACGCAGGTGCTGATGCAGCTCAACACGGATTTCAGCACGAAGGGGCTGGCGAGCCAGGATGTGCAAGCGATTGTCGCGGCCTGGCAAGCGGGAGCGATCAGCCAGGACACGATGTACGAGTTGTTCAGGCGGGGTGAAGTGTTGCCCGAGGGCAGAACAAACGAGGAGGAGGCCGCATTGATTGAACAAGAAAGGCGCGAAGACGCGAAGAAGGCTTTGGCGGATGGCACGAGTGGCCAATCGCAAATGGCAGATGGGAAAACCAACGGCACGGCGGGTAGCCGCGCCACAGCGGCGTGAGTGAGTTATGGCACTGAAATTGAAGTTCAAATCGAAGGACGAAGTTCCGGCGGAACAGCAGGCGCTGTACGTGGAGCGGGAAGGCGAGTGGATGCTCGATGTGGATGGCGGAGCCGTGGAGAAGGCGAAACATGATGAGTTTCGGACGGCGAACGTGGCGCTGAAGAAAGAGATCGAGGAAACGCGCAAGCGGTTTGAGGGCATTGATCCAGAGGAGGTGCGCAAGCTGGCCGAGGAGAAGCGGCGGCTGGAGGAAGAGCAGCAACTGAAGGCCGGCGAGGTGGAGAAGGTTTACGAGAACCGGCTCAAGACGGTGCGGGCCGACCTGGAAAAGCAGCTTTCGGGCGTGACGGGGGAGTTGAATACGGCGACGGCGCAGCTAACGCGCATCCAGATTGACCAGGGCGTGATTACGGTGGCGACCAAAAAGGGTCTGCGGCCGACGGCGATCCCGGACATCACGGCGCGGGCGCGCAATGTGTTCCGGCTGGAAAAGGGCGTTCCCACCGCGTTCGAGGCCGATGGGAAGACGGTGCGCGTGGGCAAGGATGGCATCACGCCGTTGAATTTGGAGGAGTGGGTCGATCTGCAGGTCGCCGAAGCTCCTCATTTGTTCGAGTCCAACGCCGGTGGCGGGGCTGCCGGCGACGCTTCCGGGGGAGGCGCAGGGGCGCGAGCAGGCAGGTCCGCGAGGAATCCGTTCCGGAAGGAGACGTGGAACCTCACGGAGCAAATGAAGTTGCAGAAATCCGATCCGCAGTTGGCGGCCCGATTGAGGGCGGCTGCATAGGGGAAGGCAGGCGAGACGCCTGCCCTACTTTGCGGATCACAACCGGAGATTGTGAAGTATGGCTAAGACAGCAGTGGCGGACATTATCATCCCCACGGAGTTTGAGAAATACGCCATCGAGCGGACAGCCGAGCTGTCGCGCTTTGGCAGATCGGGCATCGTCGAGACGGGCGATGCGTTTGACCGGATCGCGGCGCAGGGCGGGCGCGAGGTGAAGATGCCGTTCTGGAAGGACCTGAGCGCGACGCGGCAGTTGCTGAGCGATTCGGCGTCGCTGACGGTGAACAAGATCCAGGCGGACCAGGACATCGCGCGGATCCACAACGACGCGCAGGCGTGGAGCGTGAACCACTTGGCGAGCGTGATCTCGGGCGATGACCCGTTGCAGGCGATCGTGGACCTGGTGGCGGCCTATTGGGCGCGGCAGGACGAGGGCCTGGTCATCTCCTGCCTCAAGGGGATGTTCGCGGCGGCCTCGATGTCGGGGAACCTGCTGGCGATTCACTCGGAGTCGGTGGCGGGGCAGTCCGCTACCACGCGGTTGACGGGGACGACGTTCATTGACGCTTGCGCGAAGCTGGGTGATGCCGCCAGCCGGCTGACGGCGGTGGCGATGCACTCGGCAACGGAGGCGGCGCTGAAGAAGCTCGACCTGATTGACTTCATCCCGGACAGCGAGGGCAAGCCGAGTCTGGCGAGCTTCCAGGGTCGGAGGGTGGTGGTGGACGACAACCTGCCGACGCGGGCTGGTACCACGGATGGGACGGTCTATACGACCTACCTGTTCGGCCAGGGCGCGTTCGCTAAGGGAGTGTCGCCGCTGGATGGCGCGCCGCTGCAGGGCGGGCACGGCACCGAAGGTGTGGAACTGGCGCGTGTGCCGCTGGACAGCGACACGGTGCTGATCAACCGGCGTCGTTACATCCTCCATCCGCGTGGCGTGAAGTTCACCAGTGCCTCGGTGGCTGCTGACTCGCCGACGAACGCGGAGCTGGAGACCTCCAGCAACTGGGTGCGGATCTGGGAGAACAAGAACGTCCGCTTGGTCGCCATCACCCACAATAACTAAGCGAGTGCCGGGGGCCTAGAGCCCTCGGCAATCGCCTTTCCTGAAAGGACACACATATGGGCAAAGAGATTCCGCGCAGCTTCGAGAGGATTCGGAGCGGCGAGCAGATTCAGTATCCGACATTCACGAATGTCGCCGCCGCCGTGGCAGCCGGTGTGACGGCGGCGAAGTTCCCGCGGCGCATCATTCACTTGAGCGCGGGCGGGACTGGCTCGGTGCCGTGCCTGGCCATCAGCGACGGCACCAACTGGAAGCAGGTCGCGATTGGCGCGAACGCCATTTAGGCAAAGCAGAAAGTAGAAAGCAGAAAGCAGAAATGAGTGAGTTGCTGCCAATTATTCGGCGGGTGAGGCGTCCGCTGTTGCCGGTGGAGGGCCTTGCCGGCGGCCATCAGGCGAACGCCAAGCCCGCGGTGGTGCCCGCTGCTGGTTCTGACATCAGTGCGGCCACGACTAAACCCTCCAACCCACCGGAGCCCAAGCAGAATGGCCAAGTTGCTCCATCTCAACCGACCGAATACGCGCGTTAGCAAAGCCCTGCGCGCCTGGTGGGTGATGCGGCGGCAAAAGCGGCGGCGGCGGCAAGGCCAGCCGGAGTTGCCGCCGCTGCCAACGGTGTTGGTGGGTAACGGGTCTTACTATGCCCAGCAGGAATGGTTCAACACTGTGTTTGAGGTGCAGGTGGACCTGGGAGGCTGGCCTGAGGCGATGGTGGAGATTTGGCTGAATGTCAACGAAGGCGGGTTCGCGTTTCTCGATCTGGTCGCGAGCGACATCGGCGAGTATTTGCATGTGCCGGCCGCCTATGGCGAGGAGTTGCTGGTGTACAAGGCGCGGTATCGGAGCGCGACGGGGGAGCTGGGGCCGTTTTCGAATGAGCTGGCGATTCAAATCGTGATCTGAGCTATGGCACTGACACTGATCAAAGAGGATGGCACGGGGAAGGCGGACGCGAACAGCTACGCGAGCGTGGCGGACGGGGACGCCTATTTCGAGGCGCACTTGTATGCGTCGGCGTGGACGGCTGCCACTGCGACTACGAAGGCCGCGGCGTTGGTGATGGCGACGCGGTTGGTGGATTCGCAATACCAGTTCAACGGCTATCGGGCGCATGAGGAGCAGGCGTTGCAGTGGCCGCGGGAGCGGTGCCCGGACCCGGACCGGAATGCAGTGACGAGCTCACTGCAGTCGCCGGTGCTGAGCAGCTTCGTGCCGAATGATGAAGTGCCGAAGGGTGTGGTGGAAGCGGTGTGCGAGATGGCGCGGGAATTGTTGATCGCGGACCGGACGGCGGCGCCGCCGGGTGAGGGGATCAGCTCGCAGCAGAGCAGCACGTCGTCCCACGATTCGAGCGGCGGGTCCAGCAGCCAGACGAGCATCAGCTACAGCAAGGAGGACACGCGGCCGATTGTGTCGCGGGTCGCCCAGGCGATGCTGGCGAAGTATGGGGCGCTGATTCAGGGGGGAAGCGGGAGCGTGCGGCTGGTGAGGGCATGAAGTGGCTTTGGACCATGCTGATGTTGGGGTGCGCTGCTGTAGCGGTCGGCGCTGAGCGGCTGACGCTGGCTTGGGATCCGTCGCCCTCGGCGGGCGTGTCGGGTTACCGGCTCTACTACGGCACGAATACGCGGTCGTATCCGTTCGTGACCAACGCGGGCCTGGTGCTGACGCGGTCGGTGGTGTTGCCGTGGCGCGGGCGTTGGTTCTTTGCGGCGACGGCGTATAGCACCAACGGACTGGAGTCGGACTTCAGCAGTGAGGTGTCGTGGGAGAGCAAGCCGGCGCCGCCAGTGATGACGGGCAAGGCCTGGGTGCGGCTGGCGCCTGTGTTTGGGCGGAGCACGAACTTGGCGGCCTGGGGGAGCGTGACCGGCGAGGCGAGTTGGTTTCCGGCGACGAACCGGATGGAGTTCTTTCGAGTGAACCGGCTCCTGATGGAGCGAGTGATGGTGCCATGACAAACATGAACATGAGTGAATTTCTGCGAGGCGTGGACCATGCCGCCGCAAAGGATGATCGGTGGCTGTTCATTGCGAGCCTTGTGGTGATCGGGCTCTTCGGTGTCTGGGTCGTGCGCTACTTCGTGAAGCAGCACGAGCAGTTGCTCGCCGACCACAAGCAGTCTCGCGAGTGCTACCAAGAGAGTTTGCGCGGCGTGGTGGCCGAACAGAGCGCGACGAATGCCAAGCTCGTCGTGTGCCTGGATAACAACACCAAGGTTCTTGAGGAGTGCCGGGATGAACTCAGGGGCTCCTCGCGCAGGAGAAACAGAAAATGAGAAAGACAAGAGTCGGTGTGTGGTGTGGTGCGGCCGTCGTGGTTGCGGCAATGTTGGCGGTCAGCGGTTTGAGCGGTTGCTCGACGCTGGACCGGGCCTATCAGCAGGAAGTGACATGGACCAATGCGCCAGTGGTGCATGTGTTCACGAGTACAGTCGTGGTGACCAACACGGTGCCGGTGGTGATGGAGCGGACCAACGTCGTGTATGTGACCAACGCTATGACTGGAGCCGTGGCGGGCTACCTGGAGCGTGAGCCGGTGGCGACGAATTTGGTTTCGGCGGTGGTGACCAACTTCGTGCCGGTCTTCTACACGAACGTCGTGCGGGTGCCGGTAACGAATCTCGTGGCTAAGCCGGAGGCAGTGGCGGTGATTGAGGCTACAGGGTCGGTGGTCAATACTTTCGCGCCCGGCATCGGGAGCATCCTGGCGCTCGCGCTGGCAGGGCTTTATCACGGGTACCGACAGGTGCGCCACCGGAAGGTGAATGAGGCGCTGGTTCAGGGTGTCGAGACGGCCCGGGCGATCCTGACGACAACGCCGCAGGGGCAGGCGGCGGATGCGCAATTCGTGAAATGGCTGATGGATCACCAGAAGGAGGCGGGCGTGTTCACAACGGTGTCCGGCCTGGTCGAGCAGCTCAGTGACAATCCTGCGGCGAAGATGTCGGCACAGGAGATTGCGGAGCGAGTCCAGCGAGCACAGAGCCAACGCACGGCGAGCCAGACGACGGTGGCGGCGGGCTGAGGCGGGAATGCGGCGCTAGTTGGTTATGACGCAGGACAAGCAGCTCCGTGGGGTGTCCCTTGAGGCAGTGATTGAGAAGCGCCGGCTGGATCAGGCGCTGAACGCGAAGGAGTTCGCGGTTCTGGCCGGCATTTCTTACTCCTCGGCGCTGGAGTGGTTTCGCGTTCCAGGCTTCCCGGTATTTCGGGGGTTCGTGTTCTGGCAAGATTTTACGGAGTGGCGTCGGGTGCAGGCTGGCTTGGGCTCGGGGGGTCTCGAACCGAGGGAGAGGGTTAAACCGAGAGTTGCCAGCGAACGCCGTATGAGCCTCGAGGGGTTGCCACCGCGGGCGGTGCGGATTCTCTTGGAAGACAGGTAAGCGGCGCGACAGGGTAAGTGTCGGAGGGCGGCTGATCTACTTGCACTCTACTTGCACTCTCGCGGGGGTCGTTCAAAGGTCGGGTTTTCCCAGTGCGGTACGGAGTTTGGTGACGCTTGGTTCGATTCCCTTAAATCGGCCCCAAACGCGGGACTTCTCGAATACTTTCTAGGGACACAGGGAGGGGGGATTTACTTGCACTTTACTTGCACACCTCAATAAAACCCAATAAAATCAATGGAGCGGGTGAAGGGAATCGAACCCTCATTTCAATCACCGCAATTCTCCGAAGGTCCTTGTTTCTGGGTAAAAGTCACTTCTGACCAATGTTTACAGGTGATTTGTGATTTTCAATAAAACTGACAAAACCATGTTGACTAGCACTGTCTGTTATGCAAATATTATGCACCGGCAGGCGGTGGGTCTGCCGGTGGGAACCATAACAACGGCAATCGAAGGACATCACATGGCGAGCATACACAAGCAGTCGGGCAGGAGCTACTGGTTTGCTTCATACCGAGACGCGGCCGGGAAGCAGCACTTTGTCTCCACGAAGATCGAGCACGGACCCTCAGGCAAGGACACGAAAGAGAGGGCCGTCAAGGCGGCGACGAACCGGCGCCTGGCGATGGAGATGGCGACGCGGTTGGAAGAGGCCGAGCGGGGCAACGCCACTGAGGCGCATTGGCGGAAGTTGCTGGGGGACATTTCCGAGCGGGTGAATGAGCGCCGGATGGAGTTCAAGGTAGTCGAGACGTTCCTGGATGATTGGCTGGGCAGGGCCGAGAAGACGAAGTCGGGCGGGACTTACGAGCGCTACAACGGCATCGTGAAGAACTTCAAGAAGTCGCTCGGGTCAAAGGTGAAGGCTGCCATGGCGGACGTCACGGTCCAGGATGTGCAGAAGTTTATCGAGTCGCGCCTTGAGAACGGGCGGAACCCCAGCACGGTGCGGACCGACTGCAAGATTCTGAATGCACCGTTTGCGCTGGCGGTGCGCCAGGGGCTCATGCTCATGAATCCGGTGGCGGCGGCGGAAATCCCTGATGGGGAGAAGGAGAGCCGCGCTCCGTTCACCGCCGAGCAGGTTGGCCTGTTGCTGAAAGCGACTGGGGCGCTCGCGAAGGAGCAGCCTGAGAAGGCGGCTGATTGGCAGGAGTGGAAAACGTGCATCATGATCGGGTTCTTTACCGGCGTCCGGCTGGGCGACGCGGTCAACATGACGCTCGGGAACTTCGACCTTGAGCAGCACGTTTTGAAGGTGCGCCCGCAGAAGACGAGCCGGAAGAAGCGGGATTTGATCATTCCCCTCCACCCTCAACTTGAGGCCCACGTCCTGGACCTGCCGGTCGCCGATGCCGGCGGGCTGCTGTGCCCGACGCTCGCGAAGCGCAAGGTGAGCGGGAAATATGGCCTGAGCATCCAGTTCCACACCATCCTGGCGAGGGCTGAGATCCAGCAGGAGACGATTGCGGCCGGGGGGAAGGCGGGCCACGAGTTCAACAAGTATACGTTCCACAGCCTGCGGCACAGCTTTGTGTCGTCGCTGGCGAACGCGGGCATCGCGCCAGACGTGCGGCAACTACTGGCCGGCCACTCTGACGAGCGGAGTCACGGGGTTTACACTCACACCCAGCTTGATACGCTGAGGGCGGCAGTGAAGAAGCTGCCGAAGATTGCGCTATGAAGAAGAACGGGCAGACGAGCCAGCCGGCGGCGGGCAGCAAGAAGCAGTACAATTACAGCGGGCGACTGGAAGCGGAGGGCGTTACTGCCGCTCCGCTCACTGCGGCGGTGAAGCCGCCGAGGCAGTTTCAGCTCGCGCACCTGGCCGCCACTCTGGCGAGGGGAACCAGCGGGGATGTGAACGTCGGCGACCTGGTCGCCGTGGCACGGCAGATTTGGGATGCGGCAGGCCGGGAGCTGCTCCCTGAGGTCCAGGCGCGCGGGTTGATGAGGGGGTTGTTGCTTCTGAATGCGGAGGATTGGACCGCTCATGCGGAAGCGCTGATCCTGACTCACAACGATTTGGCGAGCGCGGCACCGGGCCGGATGTCGCCGAAGAGGGTGCGGGAAAGCCGGGAAACTGCACGTTGCCGCGCCGGGCTGGCGGTGAGCCAGGTCTGGGGCTACGGGCCAGGCAACGATGCCGGTCTCAAGGCTCTGTTCCAGGCCAAGAATGAAACTGAGGCCACCCGTGGGCGCCACCTTGGGCAATTGCTCCGGCTCGCCAAAGGCCACTATGAGAGCTGCGAGGTTCTGGCGCTGAGAGCCGATGGGCCGGACCTGCTTAGGGGATGCATGGAGCACGCCTGGGAGCCGCTTGGGATTTGGGACCAGGATGCGTTCAACAAGAGTGTCGAGCGGGTGAAGGGTTATGTTGCAGACCCGGACACCGCGTTCCGCGATCCGCAGCTCATGCAGTGCCCCATCGTGGCGCGCTGGCTGGCGGTGATGCGGCAGGAGCAGTTCGCGGTGGCAAAGACGCGCAAGTAGGTAGAAGAATTTTCTAATTGCAGGCCCAGCGGTTCGCCGCTGGGCCTTTTTTGCGTACCCCGTCAAAAACTTTCTGCGAAATCTTTTCCCCCGCTTGCTCCGGCGGGACCCCCGCTTGCGACTTCCAACTCCCCGTTTGCGCCGCTGATTCCCCTGCTTGCGCGGGGAAAACCACGGCGCCCATTTCGCTCAAAAAACCCGGGTTAAAACACTCGTGGTTATGAAAACTCTTGTGATTGAGGAACCGAGTGCGGCAGCGAGCCAAGTGATTGACCGCTGGACGCCGATCGCGCCGAACGGGCAACGCTGCCAGTTCACGGGATTAAAGCACGCAAAGCTTTATCACCTGCTGGCCGCTGACGGGCTCGCACGGAAACACGTGCGGGTGGTGAACCTGCGGACACCGGGAGCCAACCGGGGCCAGACGCTCTTCCACGTTGGCGACATGCTGCAATTTCTGAATGCGCTGTCGCGGGAGCAGGCTGCGGCTGGCGAGATGGAGGTGACCAAGTGAAGCGCCGTTGCGTCGAGAGCCTGGCGGAGTTGCGGGCCATGGGCGTGGTCGGTCTGACGAAGGCGCAGATGGCCGGGGTGATTCAGATCTCGGTTCGTTCCCTCAACGGCATGATTGCCAGGGGCGAGATCTCGTACTGGCAGATCGGGAAGCGGATCAAGCGGTTCAGCATCGAGGAGGCCATCAAGCGGATGAATGAGAAGGTCCTTGTGCCGGCTGACGGGGGTGGCCAGTGAACAGCCGTGCAAAAGGGGTAAGGGGCGAGCGGCAGTGGCGCGACGAGTTACGCGCCAATGGCTACGCCGCCAGGCGCGGCCAGCAATTCAGCGGGTCGCCCGATTCACCGGATGTGATTTGCGACGGCCTGCCTTGGGCGCACTTCGAGGTGAAGCTCGCCGAACGCCTCGACATCTACGCTGCGATGGACCAGGCCCGGCGCGACTGCGGCGGGCGGGCGGCCTTCGTTGCTCACCGTCGGAACTTCTGGCCGTGGCTTGTCAGCATGGATGCGGAGCGCTTCTACCGGCTCCTGCGCGTGGACGTGACGGGCGACTGGGCCGAGCGCATGGGCGGTGGGTCGCCCGCGCCGGTGTTTGCCGGACTGCCCTGGGCGTTCTGCCAGGTCCGCGAGGGCAGTCGGCTGAACATCCATGAGGCGATGGCGCAAGCGAAGCGAAGCGCCGGAGGCCGGGTTGCCCTTCTTGCGCACCGCCGTCCTGGCGGGCGCTGGGTGGTCACCATGACCGGCGAAGCATTCTTCGAATTTCTCCGCGGCACGTTGCCGCCGGAGCGTACTGGCGCGGAGCGCCAGGAACTCAACAAAGACAAAGCACAAGAGAGATAAAAAACATATGGCACTAGTACTCGAATCAAAAGTGGGCGGCGATTTTGAGCCGCATCCCGAGGGCATTCACCCGGCGATCTGCCTCGACGTGATTGACCTTGGGTTGGTGGAAACGGAGTGGCAGGGGGTGCGCCGCTGGACCAACAAGGCGCGCATCGTTTGGGAGACGGAACAGCGCACGAAGGAGGGCAAGAACTGCATCGTCACCAAGACGTTCACCGCCAGCCTGCACCCGAAGTCCAAGTTGTCGGACTTCCTGGGGAAGTGGCGGGGGCGGCCGGTGGTGCCGGGCGAGAGCATTGACCTCTCGAAGTTGATCGGCGCGAATTGCACGCTGGTCATCTCGCACCAGCAGAATCTGGTGGGGCGGACCTACGCTTCGATTGACGCCATCAGCAAGCCGAGCAAGCGGCTGGTGCCGTCGGGCAGCTACGACCCGGCGCTGGCGCGGCAGAGGATCGCGGAATGGAAAGCCCGCGAGGCCGGTCAGGCTCAGGCCGGCGGCGGCGGGCGCCCGCTGAACCCGGTGGGGGCGGCCTTCCCGCAGCAGCCCGCACAGCCTGCGCCCAAAAGCCCCGCGCCGGTTGCGGCGCCGGCGGCCCCGGCCGACTTCGATCCCGAGGTCGGGTTCTGATCTTGCGGGACCGGCTGCCGGAGCAGCCGGTCCGCATGACCCGGATGACATAATCCCATGAAGCTTTTCAACTCTGAAAATGCTCACTGGTACCAGCGGGACGGGGAGCCACTGCACTCCGTCCCGTCGGCCAAGGGCGAACCGCGACCGACTACGGTGCGGGACGCTCGCAAGCTCGGCTTGCTGCCGAGCGTAACAAATATCCTGGGGGTGATCGCCAAGCCGGAGCTGACGGCCTGGCTGCAGGAGCAGGCGGTGATGGCGGCGTTGACGCTGCCACGCGCCGAGGGGGAATCGGAAGATGCGTTCGCCAAGCGGGTGGTGGAGGACTCTCTCAGCACACGCGACAACGCAGCCGGTTTCGGCACGGCGTTCCACCACGGCGCGCAGCGCGTGGCGGAGACGCTCGAAGTGGACCCGGAGCATCCGGCGGCTGATTGGCTCCGGCATTACCGGGATTGGTATCAAGCACAGGTCACGGCGCTGCACTGGACGGAACGAACGCTGGTCGAGCCGTTGCGCGGGTTCG
Source organism: Candidatus Paceibacterota bacterium (assembly GCA_035452965.1). Taxonomy (NCBI): domain Bacteria; kingdom Bacillati; phylum Minisyncoccota; species Minisyncoccota bacterium. Next base: position 31,111 of record DAOTCE010000039.1, read on the forward strand.
CGGGCACCGCTGACCTACTGGTGGAGCACCGCGAGCATGGGCTGTGTCTGGTGGATCTCAAAACCATGAAGGTGCGGGCGGGTGATAAGCCCAGGCCGTACAGATCGTGGTGCTACCAGTTGGCTGCCTACCGGGATGCGGTGGTCATTGGGGACGAGCGTCCGGTCAAGTGCCTGAACCTGATCGTGAACTCACTGCAGGCGGGGCGACCCGTTGAGCACGTGTGGCGCGAGGAGGACCTGGGTCGGGGGTTGGAGGCGTTTTATGCGGCGCACCGGCTTTGGTGCATCGAGAAGGACTACGTCCCCGGTGAGGAACAGGCGGGCGAGGCCGGGGCGCCGCTGGTGCTGGTGGCCCGAGGGTGCTGAGGCCATGAAGATTCTCGCCAGCTTTGAGCCTTCGGTAGCGCGGTTGCCCGTGGTGACCGTGCAGCGGCTTGAGCGCGTACTGGGCGGCGACCCGGTGACGGAGGACCAGGTCCTCCGCTTCATCGCCGCCCGGTACGGGGCGAAGAATCTGTTTTATCTGCCGCCGCATGTGGCGGCAGCCATTTTGAAAAGGCCGGCGGACTTCATCACCGCGGCCAAGCGCTACTGCCAGCCGGAACTGGCCCTGGAATGAAGGGCTGCTGCAAAGACCTCCGCGAGTGCAGCGACGCCCGCCTAGAACGCCGGCAGTACAAGAATGCCGCTGGCGTGGTGTTGCACTGCCTCCAGTGCATGACCTGCGGCCGGCACACCAGCTACAAGGTGAAGCGGGACGAGAGCGACCCGCCGGAGTTGGACCGGGAACTGGAGCAGCGCGGACAGGAGGCGCAGCGGAAGCAATGGGAGGATGATGCCGCCGCGAAGCGGTGGGAGGCAGAGGAGGCTGCGGCCCTGCGTCGGGCTCAGTATGCGGCCTACCTGGCTACCCCGGAATGGGCTGCCATCCGAGCGCTCGTGGTAAAGCGGGATGTGGTTTGCCAGGGGTGCCTGTCGGCGCCGATCGAGAATGTTCATCACCTGACCTACGACCATGTCGGGGCTGAGTTCGCCTTTGAATTGGTCGGCTTGTGCCGGAAGTGCCATGCACGAGTGCATGGCGTGGCCGAGTCGGAGGCGGTGGCCCATGAGGATTTTTAGCGAAAGGAAACAAATGAGAACACAAGTCACACAACGAATGAAGCCGGCCTGCTGGAAGGTGGCGCCGGGAGTGGTCTGGATCCAGGTACATCAGCCCGAGCAGGCGCGCGCCCTGGCGCGTATCAGTGGCGGGCGACGGGTGGCCTATTCGGTCGCCGGGGCGTATCTCCGGACTTTCGAGTTCGCCCGGTCGTTGGGCTGGGCGGAGAGCTGGTCATGTAGGCAGTTAAGCCGCGAGACCGGCACTAATGAGGCTTTTTCTGTGCCCGCTGGCCCTGTGGCAACACGGGGGCCCGGGCGAGGGTGCAGACAGCGGACCGTGGCGGTCTGACGGCAGAGGTCAAAAATGACCCCTTTTCCATGCCGGACCCCCGCCATGTCGCTTCCCAGCTCCTTGGTGCCATTGACTGGCAGACCGAGGTTTCCGGGTTCTGCCGGTGCCCCGGCGAGGCGTTCCACACCAGCACCAACGGCAAGAAGGATTGCCGGGTGAACGTGGACGGGGCGCCGACGATCTTCTGCTTCCACGCATCGTGCGCACCGGCGGTCGCCGAGGCGAACCGGCGCTTGCGCCGGGAGCTGGGCGCCTCGCCCTGGGAGCTTCGGCTCCCGGGGGGGAAGTTGCTGCGGAGCGGCGACGTGCTCCAGGCCGGCGGGGTGGTCCTGCCCCGTGAGGTCGTGAAAGCCCGCGCCAAGGCCGAAGGCCGCGAAGCGGGCGAGCAGTTGCTGTTGGAAACCCTCCGCGTTGCGGCGGAGGGTTTCCGGCCGGAGTTGTTCGACTTCTTCGGGTGGCCGATGGCGCAAATCCTCGAGGATTCGCCGTTGCTGGTCGCTAACCGGGATGCTGAGGACCAGTTCCGGACCTGGCTCAAGCTTTGGCCGGCGTGCTCCACCGTCTGGATCGGCGACGTGTACAGTTCCGGCAAACCGGAGCATCGGACTCATTTCCGGCCTGTTGCCGAGTGGTACCAGATTGGGCCGGTGATGGGGAACTACACTTGCGGCTCGTCGTTCAAGCCTGGCTGCCATAGCCGGAGCAACGACAAGCTGAGCGGGCATCGGTTCCTCGTCATTGAGTCAGACACCCTGGCCCGGGATGAGGTCGGCGCGATCTTCGCCTACCTCAACCGGCGGCTCCATTTTACCCTGCACGCCATTATCGACACCGCCGGCAAGAGCCTGCACGGCTGGTTCGACGCGCCGCGCAACCGCGTAACGGAGGAGCGGCTCAAGGCGGCGCTGGTGGTGTTCGGGTGTGACCCGAAAGTTTTCACGTATTCGCAGCCGGTGCGGGTGCCCGGAGCATTCCGCGATGGCCGGCTGCAACGTCTCATTTGGTTAAGGCAGTAACCACAGATGACAGGATGAACACGGATTCTAACGCAGAGGCGCAGAGGCGCGGAGGCTCACGGCCAGCGCACGCGGTAGAAGCGGCGCGGATGATCGGCCCAGTCGGGGTCGCTGAAGTAGAAGGTGTCAGCGGTGAGCGTGTTGGTTTGCAGGGGAACCCAATCGGGGGTGGCAAGGTTCGTGCAAGCGTCCACCGCGATGCTCATGCCGCTGGCCCACGCGATGTTGAAGCCGAATTGATTGGTGCGCACGCCGAAGCTGGCGTCGCTGGCCTGAATCTGCGGTCGCCAGAGGGCGGTCGGACGGCCGCCGAACGTGGAACCCCAGTTTGTTGTGCCCGGCAGGTAGTAGACGGTCGCATTGTCATCACCGGTGAACACACCCGAACCAAGGGTGGGAGCAGCACCCTTGAAATAGAGTCCTGTCAGGTTGGTGCAGGAATAGAAGGCGTAGTTCTCGATGCTGGTGAGACTACTGCCGATGGTGATGTGGGTGAGATTCGTGCAAAACGCGAACGCATTGCCGCCAATGGTGACGATGCCGTCGCCGATCGTGGCTGTGATCAGGCTGGCGCACCGGGTGAAGGCACCGAGGCCGATACCGGTGACACTGTTGGGGATGGTTACATTGGTCAAGCCGGTGCAATAGTCGAAGGCAGAGCCTTCGATGGTCTTGAGCCCGTTGCTGATCGTGACGCTGTTCAGGTTGGTGCACCAGGAGAATGCGTGGGTTCTGATCGTGGTCACGCTGCTGGGAATGATGACGGCGCGGAGGCTGAAACAGTAATAAAACGCGGCTTCTCCGATGTTGGTGACGCTGGCGCCAAGGGTGACGTTGGTCAGGTTGCGGCACCCACTGAAGGAATTGTACCCGAGGCTGGTGACGGTGTCCGGGATCGTGACGGTGGTGAGGGTGAGGCAGGAATTGAACGCATAATCGGCGATGGTGACGACGGGCAGGTAGGTGATCGTACTGGGGATGGTCACCGCACCGCCGGGGCCGATGTATCGCAGGATCGTGATCGTGCCATTATTGGTCCGCCAAGTGAAGTCTTCAGCCTGCGCGGCCAGCGGCGTGGGCCACGAGAGCAAGGTGAGGGTGTAGAACACTGCCAAGGGCTGGAATGCCTTGAGCAGCGTCTTCATAAGTGGCTGCGAAAATGTGCTACGTCGACAGCTTGGTATTTGGCTACTGACGCGCTGATTGATAGCAGTTTTTGCCCGCGCTGGCAAACAAAAAAGAGCTGGTGTGAAAGGGGGCCCCTCACCCCCGGCCCCTCTCCCCTTCGGAAGGGGAGAGGGGGGATTTTTCTTTTGTGCGCTGGTACCCAGGGCGGCGGCCTGGCGGCCTTGCCCTGGGCTTGTATCAGGTCGCCCCTAACGGGGCTTGTGGAATTGGCGCGCTGCGCGCGCGGAAACGTGAGGAACTGAATGGAGATCAAGACATACGACCCTTCTGAACAGGTGGACATCGCGGTTGACCTGGGCGTTCTGCCGCCGCCGCTGCCGGAGATTGAGTTTCTGCGCGAGTTTTCGGCGAGCGTGCCGGTGCCGCCGCCGCAGGTGATCGAGGGCATCCTGCACCGCGGGTGCAAGATGATCCTCGGGGGCACCAGCAAGAGCAACAAGTCCTGGTGTCTGCTCGACCTGGCCATCAGCGTCGCCAGCGGCGAGAGCTGGTGGGGTCGGCGCTGCACCAAGATGCCGGTCGTCTATATCAACTTCGAGCTGCACCGATGGTCCATCGGGCAGCGCATCAACGCGCTGGCCGGCGCCAGGCCGGAGTGCAAGGGTCTCGGGGACACGCTTGCGCTGTGGAACCTTCGGGGCCGCAACGCGGATCTGACCCTCCTCCGGCCGAAGCTGGAGGAGCAGCTCGCCCGGCACCAGTTCGGGCTGATCATCCTCGACCCCGCCTACAAGTTGCTCGGCGACCGTGACGAGAACGCCAACGGCGAGATCGCCAGCCTGATGAATGAGTTTGAGGCGCTGGCCCAGTCGTCCGGGGCTGCGGTGGTGGTCGCCCACCATTTCGCCAAGGGCGACAGCTCGGCCAAGCACGCGATTGACCGGATGAGCGGGGCCGGGGCCTGGGCGCGTGACCCTGACAGCATCCTCGTGCTCACCCCGCACGAGGAGCCGGACTGCTTCACCGTCAGCACCGTGTTGCGCAACCTGCCCCAGGTGGACGAGTTCGTCGTCGAGTGGGATTACCCCCTGATGCGCCTGGCGCCTGAGCTTAATCCCAGCGCCCTGCGCCGGCCCCAGTCCAAGAACAAGGTGTGTTCGGACAGGGAGTTTGTTGAGGCGGTGATTAGCTCGGAGGGCAAGGCCTTCACCACCATCGTGAGTGACGCCAAGGCCGCACTGAAGATGAGTCCGAGGACCACTGCCACCTACCTGAAGCGGTTGGTTGCCAAGGGCTTAATCCGGTCAGGCGGGGGACTTTACTGGGCACCAGGGCAGTGAACTGCAGGACTGCAACATGCCTTAAATGAATATGCAGCAGGAAACCAGACAGGCAGTGGGGAAGGAGCAACCCTCCTTGGGGTCGGGTTGCCCTTCCGCCGCTGCCGTTACGGCTGCAGGAAAGGACACATATGGCGTTAGCGTTTGAGCAGCAACCGAAGGAGAGCGACAAGGCGTTCGTCGCCTTCAGCCTTTACCTGAGCCAGGGACCGGAACGGTCGCTGGCGAAGGTGGCCAAGAAGCTTGGCCGCAGCAAGGTGCTGATGGAGAAATGGTCCAGCAAGTTCGACTGGGGTGCCCGGGTGGTGGCCTACGGAGCCCACATGGCCCTGGTCGAGCGCGAGGCAGCCGAGGCGATGACACGGGTCAAAGGGGTGGACTGGGCGAAGCGGTATCAGGAACTCCGCGAAGCGGAGTGGCAGGAACGCTGGGACCTGGTGACGTTCGCGGCTGAGGTCCGCCGGCGCTGGATGGCGCGAGCGGAGCGATGCGGCACCCTGGAGGGCTATGCCCGCCTGCTGGAGCTGGCGAGCAAGCTCGGGCACAGCGCTTGTGAGAAGCCGACGGAGCGGGCCGAGGTAACCGGCCCGGACGGCGGGCCGATCCGGGTGGAGGTCCAGGCGGCACTGAAGAAGATCTACGGCAAGCCGTTACCGGGCGAGGTGGTGGACGTGCAGGTCGAGCCAGCGAGGCCGGCGCTGCCTGCCGCCGCTGAGGAGGCGAGGCATGACTGAGCTGGAGCGCTACTTTGAGGTCGGCCGGTCGGTGGGATGCCCGCCGGACCAGATGGACAACTTCGAGCGGGCTGGCGTCATCCTGCAGGAGCGCCAGCTCGCCGCCTCGGCGGCGGCGCGGCTGTGTGACCGGGCCGACGGGCCGACGGCCGTCGGCTACGGCGGGGCCCGGGGCGGCGGCAAGAGCCATTGGCTCTTGGCACAGATGGGCGCTGACGACTGTCAGCGCGTGCCGGAGTTGAAATGCCTGCTGCTGCGAAAGGTTGGCAAAGCCAACATGGAGCACTTCGAGGACCTGCGGCGCCGGCTCTTCGGCGGGTTGAAGCATGACTTCTCCGCCTACCGTGGGGTTCTGACCTTCGGGAATGGGTCGCGTATCATCGCGGGCCATTTCCAGGCCGAGAAGGACATTGATGCCTACCTTGGCCTGGAGTACGACGTCATCGGGATTGAGGAGGCAACAACCTTGTCCAGCCGCAAGCACCAGGACATCACGACCTGCTGCCGGACCAGCAAGCCGAACTGGCGCCCGCGCATCTACTCAACGACCAATCCTGGAGGGATTGGTCATGCGTGGTACCGGATGAGGTTCGTGCAGCCATTCATGGACAAGCGGGAGCGGGAGACACGGTTCGTGCCGGCTCGCGTGACCGATAGCGCGTTCAACAACCCGGAATATCAACGGGTGCTGGAGGGTTTGAGTGGCTGGCAGCGTCGGGCCTGGCTGGATGGTGACTGGGATCTGGCCGCGGGCCAGTACTTCACGATGTTCCGGCGCGACGTTCACGTAGTCGCCGATTTCGACGAGTCCAGGGCGCGGGAGTGGTTCTGTGCGTTGGATTACGGCTTTGCCCACTACACCGTTGTCCTGCTCGGCTGCACGGATGGTGACGGCAACATCTTTGTTGTCGATGAGCATGCCGAACGGCTTTGGCTGCCGCAGCGGCACGCGGCGGCGGTTAAGGCCATGCTGGCACGGCATGGCCTGACCGTGGAGCAGCTCCGCCGGTTCGTGGCGGGCACGGATGTCTTTAGCCGGCAGAGTGATGGGACGACCATCGCAGCCCAGTACGGGCGGGAGGGAATCACCCTCCGGCCTGCGAATATGGACCGGGTCAACGGTTGGGCAGAGTTATTGCAGCGGTTGGGCGACCCTGAGGGGAAAATTTCGCCCCGTTTGTTCATCCACCGGCGATGCGGGCGCCTGGTGGAGACGCTGCCCAGCCTCCAGCACGATCCGAACCGGCCTGAGGACGTGCTGAAGGTCGATGCGGACGAGGAGGGCGTCGGCGGCGACGATGCCGCCGACGCGCTTCGGTATCTGGTCGCGACGAAGTCGCGGACGGTCACGCAACGCAAGTTGCGTGGGCTGTGATGGCGCAGACCCCCTTGGGGATGGAAGGGGGTCGAGCACTGGGGGATGGGTGGGGGAGCGAACGGGAGCAGCAAGGTGAATGACGGCGCGAGGCTTGCGCACGCAGGATGAGTGACGGCGTGAGACGTGGCAGCGGGAGTGAGCGCCTTGGGGTCGGAAAAGGATGGCCGGTGCAGGGTGGCGAGCCCTGCCCAGGTCCAGGGCGGGAGCCCTGGCCGCCGGAGGCCGGGGCAGCCACCGGCTGGCGTGTTGGTGTGCCGCGCGTCGGACTGGCGTCCGGGTGGCTGCCCCTAAGCTCACTGCCGGCGACCGGCGCAGACCTGGGGCTTGGCGTCGGGGTCGGTGGTGTAGATCAGCGCCTGGCCGCACTTGTGGCAGTGGGTCCAACCACTGCCCGCGGGATACCAATTGATGCCGCACTGGGCGCGGCCGGGCGGGTGCTTGCGGCGGTAGGCGTCTTGGCGCATCAGGCGGCGGATGGACTTCTCGCGCTCCTCCTTCTCTTTGGCCTCGGCTCGGGCCTTGGCGGCGGCTTCCTTGGCGGCGCGTTTGGCGTCGAGCGCGGCCTGCTCGGCGTCGCGGGTCTGCTGCTCGAAGAAAAGGAAAGTCTGGCTCATGGTGAAGGGCTGGCCCCGGTTGCCCGGGGCCAGCGTGCGGAGGTCAGTCTTCCTCTGGCAGCATCAGAGTAATGGCGGGCGCGGGGTCGTCCACGTCCACCGCGCCGGCGGTGGCGACCAGCTTGACCAGGCGGGAGGGCTGGGTGTCAGAGTTGCGGACGTAGAGCGCGACCGTCAAGCGGCTGGTGCCGGGGCGGGAGCGGATGATCGCGAAGCGAAGCATCCAAATCAGGTCCCACAACCTCCCGGACTCGTCCTGGCCGGTGACACCGGGCGGGACGGCGACGCACTGCTCATAGACTCCGCGAGTGATGAACACCGGGAAGCGGATTCCCGCCTCGGCTGCGGTCTTGGTGACTTCGATCTGGAACCCGTCGGCGATGGCCTGCGAGCGGGTGTACTGGTAAACGACATCCCACTGGGGGCTGTCTGTGTGCTGTGTGTTATTGCTCATGCTCATGTAGGGGAAGCGGGCGCGACCCGCGAGGGGCCGCGCCCTGGGTGAACTAGGCGGCTTTGAGATCGGCGGCGAACCGGCTGCCGTACTTCTGGCGGGGGTCCTGGCCGCTGCCCTCGGTGGCGAACTGGCCGCACGGGTGCTGCCAGCACTTGCGGGTGTTGTTCCAGTGGAACCCGAACTGCGAGAGCTGGCCGCGAACCTGCTCGGCGGGCTGGTCGGGGAAGGTGACCCAAACCCACTTGCCGACAACCTCGGCCAGGTCGTAGGCGGCGGGCAACCACTGCCGGAGGAGGTCGAGAACCTTCTCGGTCGCGAGGGCGCGATTCTCCTCGCGCTGCTTGAAGTTCACATACGGAAGAATCCGCGTTTCCTTCTTGGCGGCAGCCTCGGTCTGCGCTGCTGTGTTGTTGTCTGTGCTCAACTGCTCAGGACGGCTCGGGAGCCCTGATTCCGATTTTTTATTTGCTTTGGTCTTCATGATGTTTTTTTTGTGCTCTGCTGCTCAGTCCGGTCTCTCACCTCGCTGCCTAAGTGGTTGAAAACACGAGGGCTTGAGCGAGATGAGGGGCGGACCTCCAACGAATCCTTCAACGATTTTCACCCTCGTTAATTATCCGGTGCACGCACGGTGCGGACACGCCCGTTGCCCGGATGCGAGGGGAGTTCAGACCTCCATATCCTAAGAAAGATGAGAACGGATATGACTCAACGGTATCGGAAATTCAAACGCGCCTGGGGCATGTATTACGCGTATGACAACCTCACGGGCAACTCGGTCAGCCTCAAGACCCGCGTCAAGGCCGAGGCGGAACAGAAGCTCAACGCGATGAACGAGGCGGAGCGCCAGCCCGGCATCAGCCTCGGCCTGGCTCGCGTTTACATCAACGCCACGGACCCGAAGCTCGCCACCAGGACCTGGCAGGAGGTGATGGATCACATCGTCGAAAAGAAGACCGGCGGCAGCCGTGCGCGCTGGGAGTTGGCTATTCGAGACAAGAACTTCGACTGCCTCCGCAAGCTCAAGGTCGCTGAGACCCGGGCCGAGCACTTCGATCGCGCCCTGGCCGGCGGCAGAGTTTCAACCAACATGTTCCTGCGCCGCATTCACAACCACGCCCTTGGCATGGAGTGGCTCCTCAAATCCGTCATCCCGCGCATGCAATGGCCCCGATTCGTCTTCAAGCCGAAACGCGCCATCACCGCCGCCGAGCACGCCGCCATCGTGGCGCGCGAGCGTAACCCCGAACGCCGCGACTTCTACGAGCTGCTCTGGCACACCGGCGCCTCGCAATCGGACGCCGCCTGCCTGACGGCCAATGACGTTGACTGGGAGCGCCGCACCATTTGCTACTCGCGCAAGAAGCTCAAATCCCGCGGGGCCGCCATCAGTCCGGCGCTGATCCGGTTTGGCGAGGAGGTCGCCGCCCTTCTGCGGCGTCGCCCGCAGTCCGGCCCGCTCTTCCCCTACCTGCGCACGGTGCGACCGGGCGACCGGGCCACGGAGTTCAGGCAGCGCTGCGCGGGATTGGACATCAGCGGCGTGACGTTGCACTCGTACCGCTATTCGTGGGCCGAGCGTGCGCTTAAGTGCGGCTACCCCGAGCGTTTCGCGCAGCAGGCCCTGGGGCACAAGTCGATGGCGGTGCATCACGCCTACTCCAAACGCGCTGAAGTAACCGTGCCTTCGCTCGACGATTGGGAGAAGAAGTGGAAGGAAGACCCGGCCGCCGTGCAGCAGCCGAAAGTAGTAGCGGTGGACTTCCAAGCCAAACCCGCCGCCCCCGAAACGAATCAGGCCCAGGCGCCCGAAAGCGCCCAGGCCCAAGCCGGGTGAACCGCCTCTAGCGGATCCTAGTTCAACTGTAACGCCGCCGCACGGGTCGCCACCAGGGCGCCCTTGCGGCGTTCGTTTTTTCGCCGCCAGTACGAGCTAACGGTCTTCGTCACCTCGTCGAGCCAGTCCCGGTCCGCGAACAGGGCAATCAGCTCGATCGTGCTGAAGTACTTCACGGCACTGGGCCGAGGCTTGCCCAACGGACGCAGCGTGCCCGCGCTGACGAGGATCGCCACGTCCTCCGACGAGCAGTTCAGCAGTTTGGCGACTTGCGTCGCGTGGAGGCGCGCCGGAAGCTCCTTCGTCGCCCAGGTCCTCATTGCCACGTGGATAGTGTCGCTATTCATAAGACTTTGCTTCGAGAAAGGATTCCCTCACCATCTTCACGCGGCCACGGCCGTCTGGCTCGCCGTCCGCTGCTGCTGTGCCTGCTGCACCCGCTGCGCGATCTCCTGTGCTGTGAGCTTTGCCGCCGGATTGTCGCTGAGCTGCTCGACCAAGCTTGACACCGTGCTGAAGACACCCGCCTCCTTCTGGTGCTCCTTCAGCCACTTGACGAACTGCGCGTCAGCGGCCTGACCCTGCGGCGTAGTCGTCAGCACCGCCCGCGCCGTCTCCACGCCCTGGACCAGCGCCTCATTCACCTTGTGATTGCGGACCTGTCGGTAGCCGTGATAGAACCCCGCCAGGGCCAGCGCCAGGATGCTGCCAATGCCTGGCGCGAACGTGTTGACCACAGACCCCGCGGCCTGAATCACCGCCTCGGCCTCCGGCTTGGCCACCAAGTTCGTTACCGGCACCTGCACGACGTTCGTGTAAAACACCGGCACCAAGTTGGTCACGACGGCGGTCACCATGTTGGTTGCCACCGGCTCGTGCGACATGTACCCGGACACCGCGCCGGTCGCCGCGTTGGTCACGTACACGATATTGGTCCGCTCCGTCACCACAGGGACCGTGTTCGTGACCACCACTGTGTTGGTGAACAGATGCACCACCGGCGCATTGGTCCACGTCACTTCCTGTTTGTACGCCCGGTGCAGCGTCGAGCACCCGCTCATTCCGCCGACCGCCAATATTGCCGCAACCATTACGGCCGCACCACACCACATACCGACCTTTGCTGTTTTCATTTTCTGTTTCTCCTGCGCGAGGAGCCCCTGAGTTCATCCCGGCACTCCTCAAGAACCTTGGTGTTGTTGTCCAGGCACACGACGAGCTTGGCGTTCGTCGCGCTCTGCTCGGCCACCACGCCGCGCAAACTTTCCTGGTAGCACTCGCGAGACTGCTTGTGGTCAGCGAGCAACTGCTCGTGCTGTTTTACGAAGTAACGCACGACCCACACGCCAAAGAGTCCGATGACCACCAGACTGGCGATGAAGAGCCAGCGATCATCCTTTGCCGCTGCGTGGTCCACGCCCCGCAGAAATTCACTCATGTTCATGTTCGTCATGGCACCATCACTCTCTCCATCAGGAGCCGATTCACTCGGAAGAACTCGGCTCGGTTCGTCGCCGGGAACCACGTCGCCTCGCCGGTCACACTTCCCCAGCTCGCCAGGTTCGTGCTCCGCCCAAAGACCGGAGTCAGTCGCACCCACGAACTGCCCGCCATCACCGGCGCTGTCGGCTTGCTTTCCCAGGAGACCTCGTTGCTGAAGTCCGATTCCAAGCCGTTGGTGCTGACCACAGTTGCCGCGAAGAACCAACGCCCGCCGTGCGGCAACACCACCGACTGCGTCAGCGCCAGCCCTGTATTGGTCACCAACTGGTAGGACCGAGTGTTCGTGCCGTAGTAGAGCCTGTAGCTGGCAGCGCAGGCGCACGGCGACGCATCCCACGCCAGCGTCAACCGCTGTGCAGCGGCCACGACAGGCCAGGCCAACATCAGAATGGTCCAGAACCACTTCATGCGCGCACCAATTGAACCGAGCCGCTGCCGCCGACAATCAAAGCGCCATACTTCGAGAGCATCGCCTGCGCTACGCGCGAGATAATCGGCCGCGTGTCGCTCTTGCTGTACTTTGTGGTGGACGAGTTGCTCGTGTCCGAGCTGCTCGTCTTTGTGTGGGTTGCTGTCGCCGTGGACTCGACGCCCTCGCCGGCTGGCGCCGCCGTCCGATCCGCAATCAGGAGCTCCCGAGCCATCTCGCACACCGCGAACGCAACGGGCGCCGGCACCTGCGTGCTCGGCACGAAATTCGTCAGCACCGGCGACAGCGTCGTGCTGGTCACCAGGTTGCGGTCAGGATCAGGGCAACGTTCACGCGGCCATTGCAGCGCCTGCGTGTCATGCGCTCGGTAACCGTTGAACTGATACTGCGAATCCACCAAGCGCGTCGCCATCACCAACGCCGCGGCCTTCGTCGTCGCAGTCGCCGCCGTCCATGCCGACGCATACAGATGCGCCTCGAAGTAAGAATCCGCTTCAGCCACCGTGGCGTAGCTATTCGCGTCCGTCCTGCCAGTGCCGTCTTCTTTGATCAGTGTCAGAGCCATACAACTTCCTTTCTAAGGCGCGCAGTAGTACCACTCGTAAGCTGGCCCGAACGGCCCGATAACTTCCGTGCCGCACCGGTAGCGCATCCGGTAGGACACATCGTCATTCTCGAAGTCGCTAAACGCTCGCACGTGCCGGAACTGCCGCACGGTGCTCGATACGGCGCCTACGTACTCCTCTATCCAGGTCTGTGACCCGCGCGACCAGTAGAGCTCGATCGTGCCATCAGGAAAGCGCCCCTGCTCGAAAGAGAAATCGATCAGCACGTCGAACCAGTAAAGCGGCTCGCCCTCGCTCTCCGTCAGGTTCAGGCCTGTAATCACCGGCGCCGACGGCGTTCCGCTGCCTGCGCTACGTCGCCGTCGCTGCTGTCGCAGTGCCAGCCACGTCCGCACGATATTGCTGAGCCCCCTACTCGGCTGGCTGAGATGTAGCAACTTGGCCATTCTTCTTGGGCTCCTGTTGGTTGGAGGGTCTAGTTGTGGCCGCGCTGTTGCCAGCAGCAGCAGCGGGCACCGCCGCAGGCTTGGTGTCCGCCGGTGCCTCTACAGGCAACAGCGGACGCCGCACCCGTCGGATGATTGGAAGCAATCCGCTCATAGTTCAGATGGCGTTGGCTCCAATCGCGATCTGCTTCCAGTTCGCGCCGTCGCTGATCGCCAGGCACGGCACCGAGCCAGTCCCGCCGGCGCTCAGGTAGATGACGCGCCGCGGGAACTTAGCCGCAGTCACACCAGCAGCGTTGGCGGCGGCAACATTGGTGAAGGTCGGAGGCTGAATCTGCTCGCCGCTCCGAATCTTCTCGAAACTCCAGGGAATCAATTTGCCCATACTTGTGTCCTTTCGTAGAAGCCAAGCGCCGGGGATGCTGCCATCCCCGGCTCATGCTCAGTTGTTGTGGGTGATTGCGACCAAGCGCACGTTCTTGTTTTCCCAAACGCGCACCCAGTTCGCGGCCGTTTCCAACTCCGCCGCAGTGGGCGAGTCACCAGCCACAGAAGCGCTGGTGAACTTCACACCGCGGGGATGCAGGATGTAGCGCCGGCGGTTGATGAGGACCGTGTCGCTGTCCAGCGGCACGCGCGCCAGTTCCACACCCTCAGTGCCGAAGCCACCTTGCAGCGGCGTGCCACTCAGCGGAGCAACACCTTTGGCGAACGCGCCCTGACCGAACAGGTAGGTCGTGTAAACCGTGCCATCAGTGGTGCCAGCTCGCGTCGGCAAGCTGTCATCAACGACCACGCGCCGGCCCTGGAAGCTGGCCAGACTCGGCTTGCCTTCGCTGTCGGGCAGGAAGTCGATCAGATCCAGCTTCTTCAGTGCCGCCTCGGTAGCCGAGTGCATCGCCACGGCCGTCAGCCTGCTGGCCGCATCGCCGAGCTTAGCGCAAGCATCGACGAAGGTCGCACCGTTGAGCTTGGTCGAGGAAGTGGTGCCTGCCACCGATTCAGAATGAATCGCGAGCAGATTGCCCGCCATGGAAGCGGCACCGAACATGCCCTTCAGGCAGGAGATCACCAGCGACTCATCCGTTCGCGCCCAGTAGGCGCCGACCAGGTCCACGATCGCACCCATCGGATCATCGCCCGATACCACCTTGGCCAGGTGGTTGACCGACCACACCTGCGCATCGTTGTGGATGCGCGCGATGTCGGTGTCCGCCGCGATCTTGTTCACCGTCAGCGACGCCGAATCGTTGAGCAACTGTCGGGTCGCAGTCAGGTCCTTCCAGAACGGCATCTTCACCTCACGACCGCCCCCCTGCGCCAATGTGTCAAACTCGGGCGCCATCTCGATAATGCCCGACTCGCCAAAGCGCGACAGCTCAGCCGTCCGCTCAATGGCGTATTTCTCGAACTCTGTGGGGATGATCACATCCGCCACTAACGTCTTAGCCATATTTCAGTCTCCGGTTGTGATCCAGGGCTACGCCGCGGCTCTTAGCCGCGCCGCCAAACCCGGATCGGTTTTCTGCAGTCTCATTTGCTCCGTGAGATTCCACGTGTCCTTCCGGAACGGGTTCTTCACGGACTTGTTACCGACTCCACCGGAGCCGTTGCTGGCAGCACCGCTGCCCGCATTCGATTCGAACAGATGAGGAGCGTCAGCAACCTGCTGCTCAACCCACTCATCCAAAGTCATGGGCGTGATTCCATCTTTCCCAACACGCACCGTCTGGCCGTCGGGCTCAAACGCGCGAGGAGCGCCATCCACCAGGCGGAACACAGTTCGCGCACGTGCAGTGATGTCAGGGATAGCCGTAGGCCGTAGGCCGCGCTTGGTAGCGACGGTGATCACGCCCTGATCAATCTGAATGCCAGTCAGGCGCGCATTCAGTGAATCACGCTCGGAGGTCACGGCAGCGAACTGCTTGTCCCACTCGGTCTTCGCGGTCTTGAGTCGGTTCTCGACAACCTTGTCCAGCTCACCGCTCTTGAGTTGCTGCGCCTCCTCGAGCCGCTGTTTCTCCTCCGCCAGCTTGCGCACCTGGTCTGGATCGATGCCATCGTATCGCTCCTTCACCGCCTTGAGTTCGTTACTCACCGCGATGACCCTCTCGCGCATCTCATCGTGCCGGGCCTTCTCCACCGCCCCCTCCATCTCACACACCCAGGCCCCATCGCGCTCCACATAGTGCTCCGCGATTCCAGCCGGGATTTCATCCTTCGATTTGAACTTGTATTTCAGTGCCATAACTCACTCACGCAGATTGGGCGCTACCCATGGGTACGCCGCTCGATTTGCCGACCGTCACATGCGATTGGCCATTCGTGCCATTCGCCACACCGTTCTTCGCGTCCTCGCGCCTTTGCTGTTCAAGCAAGGCCGCCTCCTCCTGGTTCGTCCTGCCTTCGGGCAGCACCTCACCACGGCGGAACAGATCAAACATCGTGTCCTGGCTGATTGCACCGGCCTGCCAGGCAGCGACGATTGCTTGCACGTCCTGACTCGCGAGCCCCTTCGTGCTGAAATCCGTGTTCAGTGTCATCAGCACCTGCTCGCTCTTCACATCGTCAGGCAGTTCCTCCGTGGAGTTCCACCAATAGACCCAACGCAACACTTGCGTCATGGACTCGCTCAAGCTGAGAGCTACGTTCCCGAGGATGCTGTACTCACCAGCCTGCCGGAGCTCGATTGCGGTCGCGGTCTCGCCGACCTTCTTCATGTCCTCCAGCATTCGAGAACCGAGGATAGCCATGAGCCGCTCGTCGCGGTCCATCGCTCGCTCATGAGTCGTCAGCCCCTGGCCGGTGAACTCCAGGAAGCCGGCAGTGGCACCTGGCGTCTCACTCACCCAAGCCGTGCTCGATCCGATGCGGAGAGACGCGCCCTTATCGAAGCCACTCACCCAGGCAGTGGGCAGCGCCGTAAAATGCAAGCCGTGCTTGAAGTCAGCGTTGAGGCGGTAATGGTCGAGGTTCACCGTGATGATGTCCTCCAGCGGACCACGATCTATCTCCGGCCGCGAGTGCCGCGGCCCATGGAACACAAACGGAATGAGCGGCAGCGGCTTGCCCAACCTCAGCGGGATCCTCGTCCCCACAAGCTGCCACTCGATCTTAGCGCCACGCCGCTGCGTCTTCTTCGGCTGCCACAGCTCAACGATGCAGTGGTAGTCGTGCTTGCCGGCCACCGGCTCACCATCGCTGGGCACCAGCCTCAGAACCCGCATCTGGTCCACCAGCCGCAGGTCAAACCCATCATCATCCGGACCGGGCTCGGCAAGCACCTGCTCCTTCAGCACGACGAGCGTCGGCACATTGCGGCCGTTCACCCTCTCGACCCGCCAGTTGATGACCTGCTCGGCGCGATAGAACACCACGTACGCCCGATGCTCGACCGCATCTTCCCAGTCCACCAACGAGCCGGCGCGACCGAGACCAATCACGTCGCCCACCACCATTTTCGCGTAGCCGGTGAGGGTGGTGCCCAGCATGTCGGCGTCGTTCTGGAACTCCGCCATCGCCCGGCCAACACCGGCACCATCAGCGGGGAGCTTCACGAACGGCGGACGCCGGAACATCAGGCCGAGATACGCCTCCGACGTGCGCGCGCTGGCATTGAAGTAGGAGGCGCGCTTCACATAGGCCGAAAACTCCTCATCCGTCTGCGAGTCCAACCGAGGCAGGTACTTCTCGCCCCCAGCCTTGACGGCATCTTCGCCGGCCAGGACATCACGCGCTCGCGCCCATTCCACGGACGCGGCGTCGTAATCAGGATGAGTCGCATTTACGGCCATCGGCGCAACCTTAGCATCGCTTTTTGCCCTCTAACCGATGCCCCACTGGCCGTGTCATCACACGCTATCAGCAGCCATCCCCCGCTATCAGGAGTCCTCACTTTTCCTGAAGGAAACCGTTGACGACCTCCAGCACTAGGCACCGCTCCTGCCAGGCTCCGCGCCGGATGCGCCTCGGCGGCGCAACCGGCGCTCCGCCTGTCAGTCGCTTAGGCCGCCACGACCGCCGCAGGCCCCGCCACAGCCCTGTGCTACGCAACGGGCTGTGGCGGGGCCTGCGGCTCACAGTCAGGTGATTCGACCATCACCCAGCTGGCGCGACCTCGATACGCCCTTGCGATTCCAACCAGCAATGCCGTTCGACCGCGCTCCCGCTTCGCGCCGTCGAACACGCCTTGCCAATTCGGACGTCCGCGGCGCAGCTAGCGCGCCAGGCCCCCCTTAACCCCGGCCTGTCACGCTTGCTGCTTCCGCTCGTGCCAGTTCGGATGCCCCACCGCGACCACGAACGCCCGCCCCGAAACCAACGCCAGTAGAACGTCGCACGCCCCCAGAAGCTTCGTTCGGGCGCGTTTACGATGCAGCAGTCGCGCCAGCCTCCCCTTAACCCCGCGGCTGGCACGCCTGCTGCGACAATTGGAATGCGCCCTGCCACTCGCTCCGGAAAAAGACAAAGTTAGAATCACGACTCCTTCGGGCTGTCGGGCGTCGTGGGTGATCCTACGCCTCCAGTGCTGCCCGCGTCCCTACCGCCCTGAAAATGCTCTCTCAATAAAAAAGTGTGAGAGAGCATTTTCAGGTCGGTAGGGCCGCTAGGCGTTGGCATCTCCTGGTCGGCGTTCGTTGGCAGCGTTTCCAGTGTCGGGTTGCTGCGTTCTATTTCCAGCGCGTTTCGTTGCCCGTGCAGTTCTGGCGTGCGGCGGGTTGTCCTCCTCAGTTCCGTCCTCGTGTTCCCTGGTGGCAGCCGTTCGTGTGGCGTTGGCTCGTTCTCTCCGGTTGGCTGCGTCCGTCGCGTCAGCGTCCTCCGTGGGCGGCTGAGTAGCCCTTTCAGGGCAAAGGAAACCAGCTCGACCAAGGCTCGAAAGAAATCCAGTTCGCGCTCCGCCAAGGCTACGCGCTCAAAGGCAACCAAAGGAGGAACTAACAGCAACCCCGGCCAGCGCATCACCAGTCCCGGCTCCAGAAACGCTCGCAAGCTCGCTGGCCTCCGCTGCGGCCTGGTCATGCGCTGGCCCCCAATGTCAGCCTCACC
>DAOTCE010000040.1:0-45000 GCA_035452965.1 Candidatus Paceibacterota bacterium
GTTGCCTTTCTCTCAGACCCAAGATCCGGTGTCCACTTTTTCGGGGGAAGGGCTGGGCTAGCAAACCCGGCTTCCCTCGCCGCTTCGCTGGTGCGGTAGCCCTGCCGGATCAACTCGGCAGCTATGCGACACTTCATCTCCCGCATCCAATCCCTGGGACACTGGCTGTGCTGTGCTTTAAATAGCCGCTGAAACTGCCGCAGGGACACGCCGCAGCGAGCGGCCAACCCGTCGAGGTCGAACTTGAGCTCAACGGCCAGCCGCTCCAGGTCTGCCAGGGTGAAGAGCCGGCTCATGGGGTGGAGAGGGCTAACAGCGAAGACGCGAAGGCGCGAAGCCTGTACAAAGGGTCAACCTATAGATCGGTTCATTTTCTGGGTCATCACCCACCCGAGCTGTTCGGGGGTGCGCCGGCCCGTCTGCCAGCGCCACAGGTCAATGAGCAGTTGGCGGGCAAAAGCGATGATGGCTCGTTTGCGGGCGCGAGCATGGGCTTTGGGATTCAACAGGACGGACTTCCACTTCTTCACCAGATAGTAGTTGGGCTGGTAGAGGAGCAGCCGCCAGGCCAGCTCGACCAGGTCGGTGCGCAAGCGCCGGTTGCCCGCCTTGGTGAGGCTCAGGTCGGCCGAGCTTTGGCCGGAGGCGCTCACTCCACCGGTCAGCCGGCGTAGCTGCCCGCCTGGCGGCGGTTCTTAAACCGGTCCCAAGCCGCTACCTCCGTCTCGACGGCGTGATAGGTCAAGCGCCCCATCCCCTTGGGCAGCCCCTTGGGGGCTTGGGCTTCCAGCTGCCCGGTCAACTGCCGAACCGCCTGGTCCACCGTCACAATCAGGTCGCGAAACACTGGGAGCCGTTCCACCAGCCATGGGGCCAATTCCGGCTCCAGGCGCTTCCAGCGGTCCGCCTTCCACCAGTGGTTGCTTTCCCGCCGGCCATGGAGAAGCATCAGGCTGCGGCCCTGGGCCGCCAAGCTCAGACGCTGCTCCCGCAGTTGCTGCCGTTGGCGTTTGTGCGCGCGCTTCTGCTCCTCCGCCTCGGTGGGCACTCGCACCACCGCCAGGGCCCGGTCGTTGCCGGCCACATAGCGGTCCAGCCGGGTGGCCAGCTCCAAGGCGTCGGTCCGGTCATTGGCCACGCCGTGGCGCCGTTCGTCCAGAGAGGTCGGGCAGACCACGTAATTGCGCACCCCCAGGGCGGTCAACTGGCGGTGCAGCCAAAAACCAGTCGGCCCCGCCTCGTAGCAACTGATAACCTCTTTGGCCAGCGCCACCTGCTTCTTCGCCCACGCCAGAAAATCGGCCGGCTTAAAGGTCTGCGGCGGCTGCGGCTTGGCTCCGTCAATCATGCGCCCCACCACAATACTGGCCGCGTGGACATCCAAGGCCAGTTTGATCTGCTGATACTGAGGTCCCGTTGTGGCTTTGCTTGCGACTTGCGCTCCGCAGGCTTGAGCGTTAGACCTTCGTTTGTGAGTATTCATGTGCTGGTGGACGTAGCAACTTGGTTGCGCGTCCGCCAGCATTCATGCCATCTATCACTCATTGCCCGCGGCGCTCAAGAGGAGCAGCAGGAGCAGACAGCGCGCATGGTGAAACATGGGGCTTGTTTTGCCCCAGTGATGGGGCAAATGCAACCGGTTTCGGCTGCGCAGGCGGGCCGGTTGAGACCGGCGCGGTGGGGACACCGCGCCCTACCCGGCTCGGGCAACACGCCCCGGACTACTCAGCGGGCGGAGCTGCGGTCGGCCAGTGCGACAAGGAGAACTGCGGCCAGCGCCGCGCCGACGGACAACTTGGCAAGGACGGACGTCTTCATAGGCGGCTGAAAGTTGAATCTGGGCTTCTGGAGAGAGAATGGTAACAGGACAGAGGGGGATGTCAACTCTGAATTCACTCTGAATTCCGGGGAGTTCATGCCGGCAATCGAGGGAACTGGGTTCCAGCGGCGGGGCTGGACAGATACAGCGGGGACGAAGTGTCCAACAACAGGACACGCTGCTTGCCCGCACGGGGTAGCCACCGCCAAGCCACCAGTAAGCCACCGGTAAGCCTGAAAAGGAGGATCGAGGATTGAGGATTGAGGATGGTTGATGGTGGGAGCTGGCCAGCGGAAGGACGACAGAAAGGACGGAGCAAACCGAAAAGCGGCGACTCGCAACAGATTACGAGCCGAGCCTATCAGAGCCTCCTCACGTCGGCTGCTACGAGGCAGGAAATGCGCCGCCGGCGGGTTGGGATTCGAACGGGATTAGGGGGATTGGAAGGCGCGGTAGAAGCGGGTGGGGCTGGTGGCGGCTTCCGAGTCGGTGTAGAAGAGGACGTTGGTGGGGGTGGTGTTGGTGAAAACGGGCGACCAGTCCGGCGGGGTCGCGGCGGGGCTGGTGGCGGCCTCGATTACCAGCGTGCCGGGCTGGAGGTTGTCGAGCAACATTTGGAAGGTGTCATTGGTCAGTCTGAAGTCGGTGATTACCAGCGGGAAGGCGTACTTGATTGTGGCAAAATCATCGCGGCTCCCGGCGCCAAGCGATCGGCCCGTGACGATCACGTTGCCGCTGTGGTCCACGGTCACTTTGCGGGCTTGGTCTTCGGAGCTCCCAGGCCCGTTGTAGCGGTTGGTCCAGAGCGGCACGCCCGCGCTCGAATACTTGATGGTCGCGTAACTCAAGCCGTCGGGATCGGCCCCAGTGCCAGTCGAACGCCCCGTAACGATCACGTTGTCGCTGCCATCCACCGCCACATCGTAGGCGTAGTCTTCGCCGTTGCCCGGCCCGTGGTAGCGGTTGGTCCAGAGCGGCACGCCCGCGCTCGAATACTTGATGGTCGCGTAACTCAAGCCGTCGGGATCGGCCCCAGTGCCAGTCGAACACCCCGTTACGATCACGTTGTTGCCGGCGTCCACCCCCACGGCGTAGGGCTTGTCCTGATAGTTCCCCGGCCCGTTGTAGCGGTTGGTCCAGAGCGGCATGCCCGCGCTCGAGTATTTGATGGTCGCATAATCATAGGAGCTTCCGTCGCCAAGCGAATAGCCCGTCACAATCACATTGCTGCTGCCATCCACCGCCACGGCGACGGCTTGGCTGTCGTCGTTTACCGGCCCGTGGTAACGGTTGGTCCAGAGCGGGACGCCCGCGCTCGAATACTTGATCGTCGCATAAGCGGAAGGGCGAGGCCAGACGGTCGTCGTCCTCGATGCCCCTGTCACGATCACATTGTTGCTGCCGTCCACCGCCACGGCCAGGGCACCGTCATAGTCGTTCGCCGGCCCGTTGTAGCGGTTGGTCCAGAGCGGTACGCCCTCGCCCGAATACTTGATCGTCGCGTAATCGGAAGCGCTACCGCTGCCAGTGGAAACCCCTGTCACAATCACGTTGTTGCTGCCGTCCACCGCCACGGCTTGGGCGCCGTCAGTGAAGTTCCCCGGCCCGTTGTAGCGGTTGGTCCAGAGCGGCACGCCCTCGCTCGAGTACTTAATCGTCGCGTAGTCGGAAACGCCTCCGCTGCCCCTGGAATTCCCGGTGACGATCACGTTGTCGCTGCCGTCCGGCGCCACATCGCGGGCGTGGTCTTCGCCGTTGCCCGGGCCATTGTAGCGGTTGGTCCAGAGCGGCACACCCGCGCTCGAATACTTGATCGTCACGTAACCAGGATTGCTTGCGCCCTCGCTGACATCCGAAGTGCCTGTCACGACCACGTTGTTGCTGCCGTCCACCGCCACGGCGGAGGCGTAATCGTCGAAATTCCCCGGTCCGTTGTAGCGCTGGACCCAGGCTTGGACGGCGGTTTCGGCGCGGGCCAGGGAGGGGCACAGGAGGAAGATCAACAGTGGCCAGGTCAGAGCGGGCTTCTGAACGGTTGCGGGCATACGCGCGGGGTCCGTTTGCACTAGCGTTGCGGCGATTATGGCAGGGTCGGGTGGCGTGTCGAGCGAAAAGGGAGGGCCGCACGCAAAGGCGCCATACAAGGGGTCAGCCATTATACAAACCAAACCATAGATCGGTTCATTTTCTGGGTCGCTGACCCGCCCAGCGTTCCGGCAGGTTGGGCACATGCCTCGCCAACTACGCATTCAATATCCCGGCGCCGTGTAACACGTTATGTCCCGGGGCAACCGGCGGTGGCTACGTGCACCTCAATCCGGTCCGGGCCCGGATGCTCCCGCCCCGGGAGCAGTTTGGGCGGGTATATGGCCGCCCCCGAGCCTCGACCTGGATGGGTGCGGGTGGACCGGTTGCTGGCTGAGCGCGGAAGCGAAGAAAACACGTAAGCCCCAGGAAAAGACTAGTGGCCGTTCCGCCACGCGTGCGCTTACCTTCTCCCGTCAATCAGCGCGGCGGTGTCGCGTCCGATTGGCCGGCCAAAAACATCCCGAAGGGATGTGAAATGGCACCCGGTCTTCCCGGGCCTTTCTCGGTGAGGAAGGAAGGATGGCAAACGCGCCCGTGCGCGTCGATAGCGGTTCAGTTGAACCACGGGTTGGTGCTGGGGGCCGGGCGGTTAATGGGTAAGGACGGATTCGAATCTGTCCCCATGAAGAAAGGCAGAACAAATGAGAAATTGTTGGTTATCGGCTCAAGCCCGGTGCTTGGAGCGGGCTCGGGTTTCTGCACTGTTTCTGCCTCACTTCTGCCTCAGTCCGGGAGGTGATCAGAGGGCAAGATTCAATTCCAGGTCACAAGAAGTCATCAGAAGTCACAATTTGTCATCTGTGCGTGCGGAGCGCGCAGCGGAGAATTGAAATTCGGTAAAGGTTTGGTAAAGTTTTGGTAAAGTTTGGCGCCCCTGAGGCTGGGCGCCCGGTGGTGCCAGTCTCCGAATCTGCTGAGGCAGCCCTCGGCTCTGCAAAGCCCTCATTCCCCCCACCGGGGTGTGAGGTTTGGCGTGGTGGCAAGACTGGTCAAGCGGGAAGTTAATGAGACGCGACTGGACAGCACGCAGAAACCGATCTGCGCCCGAATATTTGCTGGCCCGAAAAAAGTGGTGGCGCAAGGAGGGCCATTTCTGCCATATTCCCCCGCTTAAATCTATGAGACATCACAAATATTGCTTTTGGTTTGTTTTATTGTTTGTGGCGCTACTGGCATCCACAGGCGTTTACGCAAGTGAGGCTGATATAAAAATCCCGCCGCTGGACACGGTGAAATTCAACGGGCTGGCCGGGATCACCGGCACCGCGCTGATGTATATCGGACTCGTGATCTGTCTCGTCGGCGCCGTGTTCGGCATCGTGCAGTACAGCCAGACCAAGGCCCTCCCGGTGCACGAGTCCATGCGCAACGTGTCCAACATGATCTGGGAGACCTGCAAGACCTACCTGTTCACCCAGGGCAAGTTCCTCGCCATTCTCTGGGGGTTGATAGCCGCCTGCATGATTTACTACTTCGGCTTCCTCTCGCACATGAGCGCCTTCAATGTGATCGTCATTCTGCTGGCGTCGGTGCTGGGTATCCTTGGTTCGTACGGCGTCGCCTGGTTTGGCATCCGCATCAACACGGTGGCCAACTCCCGCGCCGCCTTCTCCGCGCTCAAAGGCAACCCCTTCGCCACCTTGGGCATTCCCCTCCGTTCCGGCATGAGCGTTGGCCTGTTACTGGTGGCCGTCGAGCTGTTCTTCATGATCTGCATCCTGGTTTTCCTGCCTCGCGATCTCGTCGGCCCGTGCTTCATCGGGTTCGCGATCGGCGAGTCCCTGGGCGCGTCGGTGCTGCGTATCTGCGGCGGCATCTTCACCAAGATCGCCGACATCGGCTCCGACTTGATGAAGATCGTCTTCAAGCTGCCCGAAGACGACCCCAAGAACCCCGGCGTGATCGCGGATTGCACCGGCGACAACGCCGGCGACTCGGTCGGGCCGACGGCCGACGGCTTCGAAACCTACGGCGTGACCGGCGTGGCGCTGATTGCGTTTCTCGCCCTGGCGCTGGCGGCGACGCCCGGCATCGTGGCGACTCTCATCGTCTGGATCTTCGCCATGCGTGCGCTGATGATCGCGACTTCGCTGGCCTCCTACTTTGCCAACCAGGCCTTCAGCAAGGCCAAGTACGGCAGCCAAAAGGACTTCGACTTTGAAGCCCCGCTCACGCACCTGGTCTGGATCACCTCGGCGGTCTCGATCGGCGTCACTTTCATCGCGAGCAAACTGCTTCTGGGCGACTTCACGGACGCCGAGGGCAAGGCGCTTCCCGATCTCTGGTGGGTGCTCTCGATCATCATCAGTTGCGGCACGGTGGCGGGCGCGCTGATTCCCGAGTTCACCAAGGTTTTTGTTAGCACGACGTCGCGGCACGTGAAGGAAGTTACCAACTGTTCGAAACACGGCGGCGCCTCGCTCAACATTCTGTCGGGCTTCGTGGCGGGCAATTTCTCCGCCTTCTGGATGGGCCTGTGCATCCTGCTGCTGATGTTCGTGGCCTATTACTTCTCTCAGAACGCCGCGCTGCTGTCCATCATGCCCAAGCAATTCGCCTTCGCCGCGCCCATCTTCGCGTTCGGGTTGGTGGCTTTCGGCTTCCTGGGGATGGGGCCGGTGACCATCGCCGTGGACAGCTACGGCCCGGTGACCGACAACGCCCAGTCTGTCTATGAACTGAGCCAGATCGAAGGACGCAAGGGCATCAAGGCGGAGATCAAGAAAGATTTCGGCTTTGACGCAGACTTTGAGAACGCCAAGTACCAGCTTGAAAAGGGAGACGGCGCGGGCAACACCTTCAAGGCCACCGCGAAACCCGTGCTCATCGGCACCGCGGTTGTCGGTGCGACGACGATGGTGTTCGGCATCATCATCCTCCTGCAGCACATGTTCGAGGCCAACCCCGCCTCCGGCGTCTTCAAGCCGGTGGTGGAAGCGCTGAGCATTGTGCAGCCCGAGATCATCCTCGGCCTCATTATGGGCGGCGCGGTGATCTACTGGTTCACCGGCGCTTCCTGCCAGGCCGTTGTCACGGGGGCCTACCGTGCGGTGGTCTACATCAAAGAGCACATGAAGCTTGACGCTTCGACCGCGTCCGAGAAGGACAGCAAGGAGGTTGTCCGCATCTGCACTGTGTATGCGCAAAAGGGCATGTGGAACATCTTCATTGTCATCTTCTGCCTGGCGCTGGCCCTGCCGTTCTTTAACCCCTACTTCTTCATCGGCTACCTTATTGCCATCGCGTTCTTCGGGCTGTTCCAAGCCATCTTCATGGCCAACGCCGGCGGCGCCTGGGACAATGCCAAGAAGATCGTCGAAGTGGACCTCCGCCAGAAGGGCACCGACCTCCACGCCGCCACCGTCGTCGGTGACACCGTGGGCGATCCCTTCAAAGACACGTCCTCCGTGGCGATGAACCCGGTCATCAAGTTTACCACCCTTTTCGGTCTGCTGGCGGTGGAGATTGCAGTGACCATGTCGAGCCAAAGCCTCAAGACCGGCATCGGCGCATTCTTCTTCCTCGTGGCGCTGATCTTCGTTTACCGGTCCTTCTACTCCATGCGCATTCCCGAAGAGAAGTAAACGGCTCACAGAGCCTCTGACTTGCGCGCCCGTTGGGAGAAACACCCGACGGGCGTTTGCTTTTCAGTCAGGACTTCGGCTGCGCGACCTTGTGGCCGATTAGCTTCATGGACTGGCAGGAGCCAGTGCCAGGTCGGGATATGGTCCCATCCCGGCTCAGCCAGCGCCTTCGGGCTTGGCCTGGGCATACTCTGCAATCGCTGCCAGGAACTGCCCCCCGAAGTTGCTTGCCCGCTTTGCGCCCACACGGGATATCCCGGCCAACTCCTCCTCGGTCTGCGGGCAGGTCCGCGCCATTTCGCGGAGAGCCGCATCGTGCAAGATGATGTAGGCGGGGACACTGCGTTCCTCCGCCAATCGTCGGCGCACCGCCCGCAGCCGCTCAAATAACTCAGTGTCGTAAGGCCCATCATCCGCGGCGGAGCCGCGTCTGGGCTTTGCTGGCGCTGCGTCCGGTCTATCGAAGGAGGTCGCTGCAAAGATCTGGCGCGGCTGGGTCTCCAGGTGGCCGGCGATCACCGCCAGGAACACCCGCCCGAACTCCTGGAGCTTCCTCGCGCTCATGCCGCTGATGCGCCCCAGCTTCCGCTCGTTATCCGGGTAGTCTCGCGCCATCTGCCGCAACGAGACATCCGAGAACAGGATATGCGGTGGCACGCCCCGTTCATCCGCAAGCTGCTTGCGCAGCCGCACCAGCCGCTCGAACAGCAACTCGTCGCAGGCGATCTCTCCCACCCGGGCCGTTTCGGGCCCGGGCGTGGCGACCGGACGGGTCAACTTGACGGGCTTGCGCTGCTTCAACACCGCCAGGCCCTCATCGGTGAGGCCCAGTACGCCGAACTTGTCCAGCGCCGCCTCGCGCACCAGCCCCAGCCGGATCAACTCCCGCCCGATCGCCTTCCATTCCGGCCGGCTGTGTTCCCGGCCTATGCCGTAAGTCGAGAGCCGCTCATGGCCCCACTTCCGGATGGCTTCGGTTTCGGCACCCGTCAGCACCTCGACGATCTGGTTGATCCCGAACTCAAACCCATTCTGCTGCCGAATGCGGTAGATGCACGAAAGGAACTTCTGCGCCGCCAGGGTTCCGTCATACGTGTCGCGCGGCGACAGGCAATTGTCGCATCCCCCGCAACTTTCCCCGACCGGCTTCTCGCCGAAATATCCCAGCAGCTCCCCGCGCCGGCAGCCGCCCGACTCGGCGTAATGGACCATCTGCCGCAACTGCTCGTGCGCAATGTTCCGCTCTTTCGGGTCGGGTTTCTCGTCAATGAACCGCCGCAGCTTTATTACGTCGCCGGCGCTGAACAACAGCACACACTCGCTCGGCAGTCCGTCCCGCCCGGCGCGGCCCGTTTCCTGGTAGTATCCCTCGATATTCTTCGGCAAATCGTAGTGCACCACGAAACGCACGTTTGGCTTGTTGATGCCCATGCCGAACGCGATCGTCGCGCAGATCACCCGCACCTCGTCCCGCAGGAAAAGCTCCTGATGCTCCGTGCGCTCCTTGGTGGTTAACCCGGCGTGGTAAGGCCGGGCCTTCACCCCGCGCTCCTCGAGCCGGCGCGCGACGCTCTCGGAGGTCTTGCGCGATTGGCAATAGACAATGCCGCTTTCACCGGGCCGCCCGCGCAGAAACCCCAGCACCTGCTGCAATGGCTTTTGCTTCGCGATAACCCGGTAGGTCAGGTTCGGGCGGTTGAAGCTGGCCACGTAGCAGCCCGGCTCGCGCAGCTTGAGCAGGGTGACGATGTCCTTGCGCACGCGTTCCGTTGCCGTCGCTGTAAGCGCCATCATCGGCACCGCGGGGAACAACTGGCGCAACCCGGCAAGCTGGCGGTATTCGGGCCGGAAATCATGCCCCCACTCGCTGATGCAATGCGCCTCGTCAACGGCCAGCAGGTTCACCCCCCACTGCCGCAAATCGGCCAGGCACCCGGACAGCATGAGCCGCTCCGGCGCGACGTAGAGCAGCCGGTACTGCCCGGCATGCAGCCCGCACAGGCGGGCCCGCGATTCCCCTGCCGCCAGCGACGAGTTGAGGAACGTTGCCGGCACCCCGCTCGCCTGCAGCGCGTCCACCTGGTCCTTCATCAGCGCGATCAGCGGCGACACCACCACCGTCAGCCCCGGCCGCGCCATCGCCGGCAACTGAAAGCAGAGCGACTTCCCGCCACCCGTCGGCAACAGCGCAAACACGTCCTTGCCCGCCAACACATCGCGGATGATCTCCTCCTGCAACGGGCGGAAGGACCTGAAGCCGAAGTACTCCTTCAGCAGCGGCAGCAGTTGCGGGGCACTGAATTCCACCGGACGAGTGTATAACAGACGGGAGCACTAATGCACGCGACAAACCCGCGCAGCCTTCCGCCGGAGCAAGACTCGAACAACCAAATCAGTCCGAGAGAGACTTGGCAAACCGCTATGACGCTGCCTTGGAAGCCGCCGGCTACTTCGACTCCTTGGACTCCCCGGGAGAGTCCTTCTTCTCCGGTTCGCCTTTGGCTTCGGGGGCCTGCCGGGCGGCTTTCAGGATGTCCTCCGCGGGAAGAATGATTGTGGTCATGTTATCGCGGTAGTTGCGGCCACTGCCGGCCTTCGCGTTGATGGCGCGCATGACCATCACCCCGACGATGTTGCCGTCGAGGGCAAAGGCCGGCGAGCCGAGCGTAGTGGAGGTCATCGTGCTATCAGGGATGTAGAACGTGCGGGGTCTCTGCAGGACGGCGCTGACACGCTCGACCGAGGCCGCGTAGGCGCGGCCCGCGGCGCTGTTGAGGCGGTTGAGGGTGACCACCTGGTCGAGCAACTGGGCCGGGGAAGACTTGGCGAAATCCACCGCGGCCATCGGGCTGGCGGGCTTGGTCTTGGGGCGGATGAACGCCAGGTCTAGGTCCTTGTCCCGCAGCACAATCTCCGCCGGCAGCTCCGTGCCGTCCTCCAGCAGGATCTTCAAATCCGTCACCTCGGTCTCCAGCTTGTACTGGGAGGATTGCTCGGCCAACATGCGCTGGTACATCTCGCTCGGGTCGCACGCCGAGAGCGCCAGCACGGTCAAGCCCGAGCCATCCACTACCGTGCCGGTGATCTCCTGCCGGTTCTCGCTCGATTTGCCGGCGCCCGAGTAGGACATCTTCAGCACCACCTGCACCGTGACGACCGCATGCTGGTTCTTCTTGAAAATATCGCGGCCCTTCTGGGCGAGTTCATCAGCGCGGCCGGGAAAACCCGGGCCGGCCAGCACGAGCAACAAGGCGGCAAGGAGCAGCTTGGATAGGCAACGCATACGAATCATGTATTTAGAGGTCAATTCTTCCAGTTCGGTTCAATTTCCAGGTAGGCGGTGTGGATGCCGCGAAGCACTTTTATCACGACCACCTTCTCTTTGCTGGCGGCGACCCGTTCCAGCTCGCGCCGCAGCGCATCCAGCTTGTCCACCGTTCGGCCGTCCACTTCGAGGATCAAATCGCCCTCCATGAGCGAGCCCAGTTCAGCCCAACTGCCGCCTTTGACGTTCTCCACCAGCGCGCCTTGCTGGTCGCCGGCCCATTGCTGCTCGACCGCGTCGAAGAACGACACGTCGCGGGCGGTGAACTCAAAATCGTCGTTGCGGTATTTCTTCATCTCGCGCTGCAGGTGCGGCGAGCGGGCCAGTTCCACCGGGATCTTCAACTCCGTCTTGTCGCGCAATACGGTCAGCTCCGCCGTCTTGCCAATGTCGTATTGCCGGATCAGGGAAGACAGCTCGTCCTCATACTCGGAGTCGGAGGCCGACAGCTTGCCGCCGTCCACCGCGGTAATGAAGTCCCCGGGTTTGAGCCCCGCCTTCGCCGCGGTGGTGCCTGGGTAAACGCGCGTGATGTAGAAGCCCTTCAACGCCGGTTGCCCAAGCTGCCTGGCGACCTCACGGCTGATGACCTGCGTTTCGACCGGCAGCCAGGCCTTGGTGACTTCCAGGCCGGGGTCCTTCAGTTCCTCGAGGCCGACCCGCACCACGGCCAGGTAGCGCGCGGCCTTCCGCTCGAAGGTGACCATGGCCGGCACGGGCTCCGTCCGGCCCTCGGTCAGCCGGCGCGTAGCGGCCACAAGGTCCGCCGTGTTCTTCACCGGCTGGTGGTTAACTTCGACGATGGCGTCATCGGGCTGGAGCGAGGGCTTGGCGCTGCCCGCCGGACCTCCCGGGCGCACGGAAGTCACCAGCACACCGTCCTGAGCCGGCCGTTTCATTTCCTTGGCCAGCAGGCGCGAGAAATTCCGCACCGTGAGCCCCCACGCCTTCAGTTCCTGCTCCCGGGGATATACCTCTCCGCGCTCGATCGGGATTGGGCGCAGGGTGACTTTCTTGCCGTCGCGCTCAACGACCGCCTTAACCTCACGGCCGATGGGCAGGGCGGTCGTCCGCAGCATGAAGTCCGGCAGTTGCTCCTCGAAGCGGACGTCGGTTGGGGCGTCATCCAGGCGCAGGAGCAGGTCGCCGGGTTTGAACCCCGCTTTTTCAGCCGGCGAGCCCGCCTGCACGCCGCTAATGAGAACCCCGTGCCGGGCTTGAGAGCGTTTGAAGCGCGGCTGCACGTCCACGCCCAGCCAGCTCCGCCGGACTTCGCCATTGGCCATGATCTGCTCGGCGACACCGCGGGCCAGGTTGCCGGGAATGGCGCCGCCCAGGCCGTAGCTGATTTCGTTGATGCCGATGATCTCGCCGCGCAGGTTCACCAGCGGGCCGCCGGAGTTGCCGCCGTAAATCGCCGCATCGTGCCCGATCCAGCGGACCAGTGAGCCGACATCTTCGCCATCCAGTTGAAGACGTCGCGACGAACCGCGGTGCCGGGGCATGGTCATCTCCGGGTTGCTGATGATGCCCAGCGTCACGGACTGGGAGAGCGCCATGGGGCTGCCCATCGCCAGCACATATTCGCCCACCTGGATCTTCGCGGAATCCCCGAAGGCGGCCGTCGTGAATTCGACTGGTTGGTCCGGCTTGAGTTTGACGACCGCAATATCCGTCAGCGGGTCCGTGCCGACCAGTTCCGCCTCGATTTCCTCCCGGTTCCACAGTGTGCAGAAGATGCGGGCGGCGTGGCCGGCCACATGGTGGTTGGTGATCAGATAGCCGTCGCGGGTGATGATCGCCCCGCTGCCGACCACTTGCGTCTTGGTCTCGCGCCCCTCGCTGTAATCCGTGGATACAACACGAATCCGCACCAGGGCCGGTTTGACCTTGGCAATGGCCGAACCAATCTGCGGCCGCAACTCCGCCGGCGCGATGCGCTCTTTGGCGCCGGCATGGCCGGTGCTGGAGACGAGGAACGCGCAGGCAACCAAAGCCGGTCCCCGGCGGGAGAGAAGCGAATTACGACCAAACATTTCAGTTCTTTTAGAGCAAATCTACCTGCATGCAAGAACCAAAGCTAGGGACGCGCGCGAAGACGCGCGGGGTTTTGGAGTGCGTCGGCAGAGCGTCAACGGCGACGGCGCTTTCCGCACGCGTTATTCTCACCCTTGACTTCCCGGCGAGAGCGCAGTGAAACTGCCGCCGTGAGCCTTGAACAAGCCTTGCGTCCTATGAACCAGCCTCTCACCCCTTGGCGGCGAGCCGGCCGCCTCTCTTGCGTCTTAAGTCTGTTGCTGGCGGCCAGCGCCTTCGGCGCGGCGGGCAGCCGGCTGGACGTGAGCGACATCACCAAGCCCGACTTCTTCCCCATCCTGCCCTGGAGCCCGTATCACGGCTGGTGGAAGCCTTTCGTCCTGCAGCGCACCAACGGCCTCGAGAGCATCGCGGACTGCCAGTTCAACATGGCGGGCTTCGTCTGGCCCGAGGACCTGCGCCGCTGCGAGAAGCTCGGCCTGGGCGCCATCCTGCTGCCGGCCGCCGAAGACGTGATCTCGCCCGGCTACCGGCGCGAGTGGAAGAAGCTGTCGGACGAGGAGATTGACCGCCGCGTCCGGGAGATCGTCCGTGCCGCGGGCCGCAACCGCGCGGTCAAGGGCTACTATATCATGGACGAACCCGGGGTGACGGATTTCCCGGCCCTGGGCAAGGCGGTGGCGGCGGTGAAAAAGCATGCCCCGGGCAAGCTGGCCTACATCAACCTGTTCCCCAATTACGCCACCCTCGGCGCGCCCAACATGTCCCAGCTCGGCACCCCCAACTACACCGAATACCTGGAGCGCTTCGTCGCCGAGGTCCAGCCCCAGGTGATCAGCTACGACAATTACATGGTGCAATACTCGGAGGACCTGAAAGACCCGGCCAAGGCGGCGAGCTACTACCGGAACCTGCTCGAGGTGCGGCGCGTGGCGCTGGCGCACGGCTTGCCCTACCTGAACATCGTGAGTGCCAACCAGATCCGGCCCGTTACTCCCATTCCCTCGCCCGCCAACCTGCAGTTCCAGGCCTACACCACGCTGGCCGCCGGCTACCGCGGCGTGACTTGGTACAACTACTTCGGGCCGGGCTACAAATACACACCGATTGACCCGGCCGGGCGGAAGACACTGACCTGGGTCTATTTGCGGGACGTAAACTCGCAAGTGGCGGCGCTGGCGCCTGTTATGAGCCGGCTGACTTCGACCGGTGTCTTTTTCACCGCGCCCGCGCCAGTGAACGGCTTGCCGCTGCTGCCGGGTGGACTGGTGGAAGCTGTCTCCTGCCCCACGCCGGTGATGATTGGAGAATTCCGGCACGCCAACGGGGACGACTACATTATGGTCGTCAACCTCAGCCTGGAGCGATCAGCCAGGTTCACTTTCCAGACCACGCAGCCGCGGAAGACCATCCAGATCGTCTCCTCCGTGGACGGCTCCCTGTCTCCCTTCGACCAGAAGGACGGCCTCTGGCTCACCGCCGGCCAGGGCGCGCTGCTGGCGTTGGGGAGATAACTTCCCGAACTGTCGGCTCACGCTTTGCCCCTGTAACCCCTCGCCCGCGCTAAAGGCCATTTTCTCCCCCCCTCGGAGTCAGACCGCAGTGGTCGGCGGAAAGCACACTTCCACGGTCTTCCGGATGGTCACACCGCGGCTGGTGCTCAGGTTTGCCCAGGCCCAGTTGTGGTGTTCGCGCACGAGCCGGGCTTCAAGCACGGGATTGTCGGCCGTGGTGTGCGCATCGGCCACGACGATCACAGCGAAGTCCTTGCTGGCGGCGCTGCGGAGGGTTGAGTCCACGCAAAACTCCGTGGCGAAGCCCATCAGCAGGAGCGTCGTGATGCCTCGGGAGCGAAGCTCAGATTCGAGCGCGGTGCCGTAGAAGGCATCGCAGGTCGTCTTGCGGATTACGGGATCGGTGGCGCGAACCTCGAGCTCCGGGTGGAGCTTCCAGCCTTCGGTGAAAGGCACTACGTCTTCCCCACCCGGCTGGCCATCGTGCTGGATGAAGAAGATCGGCACATTTACGCTACGCGCCTTGCGGATGACACTGTTGATTCTCTGCACGACCGCATCGGCCTCCCACGGCGGCGGGAGGGCATGGAACAGGCCGTGCTGAACGTCGATGACCAGCACCGCGGTGTCAGCAGGCACGGAGGTCATAGATCCTTCTAAGGGTCTGCTCAAAGCACGGCAGGCGTCTCACCTGCCGTTCTTCGAGGCAGGCGAGACGCCTGCCCTACTCTAACTCCGCCGCTCGCGGATGGCCGCGAGGATGTCTGCGACGACTTCTGCCTTTGGCCTGGCGCCGAGGCTGCCCTTGCCGTGGACGCGGACGCTGACGGCGTTGGCGGCCATATCGCGCGGGCCGATGACCAGCATGGTGTGGACCTTGGCCAGCTCGGCTTGCTGGATCTTGCCGTTGATCTTGTCGTTGGAGTAGTCGCCCTCGGCGCGGACCAGGTTGGCGCGCAGTTCCCGCACGAGGGCTTTGGCGTAGGCGACCAGCGGCTCCTCCTCGCCGATAGTCAGGATGCGTACCTGCTCGGGCGCGAGCCACAGCGGGAAGTTGCCGGCGTAATGCTCGATGAGGAAGCCGATGAACCGCTCATGAGTGCCCAGCGGGGCGCGGTGGATGCAGAGCGGGGTTTTCTCGGTGTTGTCCTTGTCCCGGTACACCAGGCCGAACTTGCGCGGGACGGCGAAGTCCACCTGGTTGGTCGCCAGGGTGAACTCGCGGCCAATGACGCTCCAGACCTGCACGTCAATTTTCGGCCCGTAGAAGGCGGCTTCGTTGGCCACCTCGAGGTAATTGATGCCGGAGTCCTTCAAGACCTGACGAACCATGTCCTCGGTTTGCTTCCACAGCGCGGGTTCGTTGACATATTTCTTCCCCATGCCTTCGGGCGCGGAAGTGCTGAAGCGCATGACATACTTTTCGATGCCGAAGATCTTGAAGTATTTGAGGTACATCTCGTTCACGGCGTTGAACTCCTCCGCAAACTTCTCCGGCTGGCAGTAGATGTGCGAGTCGTTCATGTTGAGCGAGCGCACGCGCATGAGGCCGAACAGCTCGCCGGACTGCTCGTAGCGGTAACAGGTGCCGTATTCGGCCAGGCGCAAGGGCAGGTCGCGGTAGCTGCGCGGCTCCGCTGCAAAGATGCGGTGGTGGTGCGGGCAGTTCATGGCCTTCAGATAATACTTCTCCGCCGCCGGCGCGTCTGTGCTCTCCTTGAGCTCCATGGGCGGATACATCGAGTCGGCGTAGAGCAGCGGCAGGTGCCCGGAGGTTAGATACATCTTCTCCTTGGCAATGTGCGGTGTCTTGACCCGCACGTAGCCGGCCTGGAACTCGGTTTCCTTGGCCAGCTTCTCCAGTTCTTCGACGATTGCGCCGCCCTTGGGCAGCCAGAGGGGCAAGCCGGGGCCGGTGAACTCGGCGTCAATGGTGTAGAGGCCCATCTCGGCGCCGATCTTGCGGTGGTCGCGGCGCTTGGCCTCCTCGACCATCTTGAAGTACTCCTCAAGCTGGGTCTTGTTCTTGAAGGCGGTGCCGTAGATGCGCTGGAGCTGCGGGTTCTTCTCGTCACCCTTGTAGTAAGCGCTGGCCACGGTGGTGAGCTTGAAGGCGCCGATGTTGCCGGTGCGCATCACGTGCGGGCCGGCGCACAGGTCAATGAAGTCGCCGGTCTTGTAGTAGCTGATGGGCTCGCCGTCGGGGATTTCAGCGAGGTTGCCGAGCTTAAACTTGCTCGGGTTGCCCGGCCGCTCGCTCAGCCCGCCCAGCCGGCCGCTCTCCGAATCCTTGATCGCCTGCTCGCGGGAGACGACGACCTTCTCAAAGAGGTGGTTGGCCTTGACCTCCTTCTTCATCTCGGCCTCGATGGCGGGGAAATCCTCCGGCGTGATGCGGTGCTGGAGCTCCACGTCGTAGTAGAAGCCGTTCTCGACGGCGGGGCCGGCGGCGAACTGGGCATCGGGCCACAGCCGCAGGATGGCCGTGGCCATCACGTGGGCGCAGGAGTGGCGCAGCCGTTCCAGGTCGGTCATCTTATTGCGGTCGTCGAGCGTTTTCCGATCGTCTTGCATAGGGATAAATTAACCACAGATGGACACAGATGAACACAGATACTTGCAGGGGTGTTCAGAGGACGATGCGCTCCCATTCGAGGCGCGGGTGCTTGAAGTTCAAGATCAGTCCCACCCTGAGCTTTGTGATGCGCAGGTAATTGAGCATCTGGCCACGCTCGGCGTCGGTGATCCGGTCAATGACCTTGGTATCCACGATGACTTGGTCGTAGGCAATCAGGTCGGGGACGAAAAGCCCCACGCGCTCTTGCTTGTAGAGCACCTCGAACTGGCGTTGCTGGGTGAAGCCGATGCCCCGCAAGCGGAACTCGACCACCAGGGCATTTTCGTAGCATTTCTCATTCAGCCCGTGCCCCAGCGCGTTCAGCACTTCAAACGCGCACCCAATGATCGTGTGAGTCTCCTGCTTGAGCAGAAACTCCATGTTGTTCGCTCGCTGTAAGTCCGGTTGTTTCTGATCTGTGTTCATCTGTGTCCATCTGTGGTTACATCTCCTTCGCTGCCAGAGCCAGCTTGCGGCGGAAGTCTTCGCGGTTGCGGGCGTCGTAGAATTCGGCGGGGTTGAAGTCGTCGGTGAGGACGCGGCCGCGCTCGGGCGACGGATCCACCAGGCTGGCATAGGTGGCTTCCGCCTCGCGCAGGACATAGGGATGCACGTTTGACAGGTCGGGCGCATGAACAAGAGCCAGATCAGAACGGTTGCCGGCGACGAAGAAGATGGCGCCGTCCCCCGTGGCGTGCGCCCGCACGGAGGGAAACACGGCTTTCAGGGTGTTGTTCAGAGAGGCGGCGAAGAAGTCGCGGCCGGCTTCCAGGCTGCCAAAGCTGTTGATGACGAGCGTCCCGCCGGGGCGCAGCACGCGCCGGATGGCGGCGAAGGCCTGCCGCGTGAACAGGTGCGAGGGGGACGAGTCGCCCAGGAAGGCGTCGAGGATGACGGTGTCATAGTGTTTGCGGCAGCGGTTCAGGAAGTGGCGCCCGTCGTCGAGCGTCAGGTGGATTTGGTTGGTTTGGAGGTCGAAGAAGCGCACCGCCACCGGCACGACGGCGGGGTTGATTTCCACCACGTCCACGCGCGCGCCCTGGCGGGCGAAC
This sequence comes from Candidatus Paceibacterota bacterium, assembly GCA_035452965.1. Classification (NCBI taxonomy): domain Bacteria; kingdom Bacillati; phylum Minisyncoccota; species Minisyncoccota bacterium. Next base: position 18,037 of record DAOTCE010000040.1, read on the forward strand.
TCCATCGGCACGATGCCAACGCCCAGGCCGATGCAGAGGGCGTCGGCGATGTTGGTGGTGTAGGCTCGCGCCAGGCCCGACAGGGCGTAGGTGAAATGGGAGACGCTCAGCTTTCGTTCCGGGTCGTAGGTATTCTGGACGAGACTGTCGTTGAGGTACAAGCGGTAGTTGGCCCCGCGGGCGTCCACCACCTGGAGCAGGCCGAAGTGCGAGTTGCCCCGGAACAGCTCGGTCGCATGGGCGTAGCTGTGCGCCGGCGCAAGGTAACCCCGCCCGCCGATCGCCAAACCGAGACCCAGGAGCAGGATTACCGCCGCCGCTCCCACGCGGCGGGCGAAGAGGAAGTAGCCCGCGCAAACCAGCATCAGTGCCAGCGCGGTGAAGTACATCGTCAGCGAGTTGGGCAGCAGCGGAATCAGGAGGTAGCCGATGAGCAGCGTGCCGCCCAGGCTCCCCAGGGTGCCGATGGAGGTAAGCCGGCCAACGTTGCCGCCCACGCCGGCGACCGACGAAGTAATGACGCGCACCAGATAGGGGCCAGTCATCGCCAGCAGCGCCAACGGGACAAAGAACAGGATCGCCGACGCCAGCAGGGAACCGACGGCGAGGTTGAAATCGAGCCCCCAATAAGCGACGGGCTCGCAGAGGCGCACCGTCAGGACCAGGTAGATCGCCGCGCCCAGGATGGCCCAGTAAAGCCGCGCCAGGCGCTGCGACCGGTCGGCCAGCCGCCCGCCCGCATAATAGCCGCTGGCCAGCGCCACGAGCGTTACCGCGATCTGCGCCGTCCAAACGAAATGCGAGAGCCCGACAAATGGCGAGAGCATCTTGGCGCCCAGAATCTCCACGATCATGATCGCCGCGCCCGTGACCGCCGCGGTGAAGTACAGATAGCGGCGCAAGGGGCGCGAGAGGGCGGGCTCGAGCGCGGGGGCAGCTTTCTTTTTCACGGCCGAGGTTTTACGCGACGCCGAGGGCGGGGGCAATGCTTAATGCCCGCACGGCCAGGTATTGGCAACCGCTGGCCTTGTCAGCGGCCTGGCTCAGGGCGTCCGCTCCTCGGTGTGCAAGCGGTAGAGGTAGCGAATGACCTCGATCGAAACGGTTGACTGCCCGGCGTGGCTCGCGTGCACGGCACGGCTCTTCTCCTTGCGGATGAGGGCGAGTTCGCCCGCGTCGAGCCAGTAGCCGCCGCAGTTGGGACAGTGATCTACCTGGACACGGCGTTTGGCGCTGAAGAAATGGCGGTGGAGCTTCACGTCCTCGCAGCGGGGACATTCGCGCTTGCGGGCCGGGTCCGGGACCACGCCCGGAGCGCGCGGGACGTTGAGCAAAGGCTCTCCGGCGGCCTCACTTTCCTGATCCACCTTCTGCAGCTCGAAGGCGTCAAACCAAATGCCACCACAACCGCCCTGGCAGGCATCAACCGCGAGCTTGCCTACATGCAGCTCAATTAACTCATTGAAGCAGGCTGGACATTTCATAGCGTGATATTCCCACACAGTATTTCGCACACCGCCCTCCGATGCTCAAGCGGCTATCGCCCCGGCACACGGGCCGGCCCAACGCAATCGGCAACGGGCGATTATGCTCAAAGTGGGGATTTTCCCCAACCCGGACCGCGGACGACCAGGCCGGGTTTGGCGCCGGTGTGCTCGCTGTCCTTGAGGACCTGGACGCCGTTGACGAATACGTCGCGCACGCCGGTGGCAAATTGCTGCGGCTGCTCGAAAGTAGCATGGTCCTGAATCGCGGCTGGGTCGAAGATAACAATGTCGGCGAAGCAACCGGGCGAGAGTGACCCGCGGTGGTCCAGCTTGAGGTTGGCGGCGGGCAGGGCGCTCAGGCGATGAATGGCAGCTTCGAGGGGGATCAGTTTTTCGTCGCGGACATACTTGCCGAGCAGCCGGGCGACGTTGCCGTAGGCGCGCGGATGCGGGTTGGACAGGAGGAAGACCCCCTCGGGCGCGAATGAGCCTTCGTCCGAGCCGAAGCTCACCCAGGGCAGCTTGAGCTGCCGGCGCACATTGTCCTCGGACATGATGAAGTAGATGGCATCCACGCGGCCTTTGTCTTCGGCGACGAGGTCCATGGCGGCTTCTTCGGGCGAGGTGCCGCGCATAGTTGCGACCTCGGCCAGCGTCTTGCCGGTGAAGGGCTTGAGCTTGTCAGTCTTGAAGCCGGCGAGGATGATCTTGTCCGGGGAGCCCGCGGCCACGAAGAAGTTTTCCCAGTCGTCCGCGGGGGCGGCCATTTCGAGTTTCAGCCGCTGGCGCGTGGCGGGGTCCCGGAGGCGTTTGACCCATTCCTCCGACCCGCCTTCCTGAACCCAGGGCGGCATCGAGGCGTCCAAACCCGTGCCGGCGGCGGTGTAGTTGTACATGTCCGCGGTGATGGCGAGCCCTTCCGCGCGGGCGGCTTCGATTTTCTGGATCAGTGCGCCGAGCTTGTGCCAGTTGTGCTGGCCGGCGACTTTGAGGTGATAGATTTCGGCTGGGATATGGGCCTCCCGGGCGATGCGGATCAGCTCGTCGGCGGCTTCGAGCAGTTGGGTGCTCTCGCTGCGAAGGTGGGAGATGTAGAGGCCGTTGAATTCCGCGGCGACCTGGCACAGGGCGATCAGCTCTTCGGTGCTCGCGTAACAGGCCGGGGCGTAGATCAGGGAGGAGGAAACCCCCAACGCACCTTCGGCCATTGCCTCGCGGACCAGTTGCCGCATGCGCCCCATTTCCTCCGGGGTGGGCGGCCGGTCGGTGTAGCCGATTTCGTGCACGCGCACCGTGGTAGCCCCGACGAAGGAAGCTACATTGCAGGAGATGCCACGCTTTACGAGATGCTCCAGGTATTCGCCCAGGGTAGTCCATTCGATGTCGTACTTTATGTCCCCCTGTCGCTCGCGAAGCTGCCGCTTCATCGTGCTGGTGAGCGGTCCCATGGATGAGCCTTCCCCGAGCACTTCCAGCGTGACACCCTGACGGATGTCGCTCTGGGAACGGCCATCTTCAATGAGCGAGCGGTTGGCCCAACTGAGCATGTTAATGAACCCCGGGGCGACGGCCAGGCCCTGGGCGTCCAGCTCGGCGCGGGCGCGGGTGTTGGGAAGCGGGCCGATGGCCGCGATGGTCCGGCCTTTGACCGCCAGGTCGCCCGCGAATGGCGGCCCGCCGCTGCCGTCGTAGATCGTGCCGTTGCGGATGATCAGGTCGTATTCTACGCTCATGGCCGGGCTTGGCTTTACTTGGGCCGCGGGCGGTTTTTGTGTTTCTCGTAGAGCCGGGTGTGGCGGCTTTCGAGGCTGACTTCCTTGCCCGCAACCCACAGGCGTTTCACGTGGCTCCGGATGTCGAGGATGTCGCCGTCGGCGGCGAACAGGGTTGCGTCCTTGCCGGTTTCGAGAGAGCCGAGGCGATCGGCGACGCCGGCAAGTTGGGCAGGGTAAAGTGTCAGCCCTTTGAGAGCTTCGGCCTCAGGCAGACCGAAGGCGACGGCCTGAGCCGCGGAGTAGGGGAGATTTCGGATGAGCGCGGCGTCGAAGCTGTCCGAGCCGAGGCTGAAGGCGACTTGCACGCCAGCCTGGTGTAAGACGGTGGGCGCCCGGAAATGAACGTCATACGAGTCGGTGCCCCGGGCCGGCTGGGTAAAGGTGTGTTCATAGACCACGGGGACTTTCCTGGCGGCCAGAAGTTCGGCGGCCATCCAGGCATCGCGGCCGCCGGCCAGGATGATCTTGTGTTGGTTGGTGTCGGCCCATTGAACGGCTGCCCGGATTTGGCGGATCTCGTCGGCATGAATGGCGATGGGGAGTTCACCGCGCACGAACGGGACCATGGCTTCCCAGGCGGGAATCGTTTCCGGGGCCGGGGCCTGGCCTTTGGCCGCCGCCTCTTTCGCTTTGGCATAGGCCTTCGCTTCTTCGAAGAAGTCCCCGATGGCCCGCAGGCGCTCGCTGCGCTCTTTGGCCTGATCCTCGAGGGACTTCCACCTGGCCTTATCCTGCGCCTTGTCCTTCGGCGTGGTGTTCAGCTCCATAGCCGGCCAGAACAGGTGGAGCGCGATAGGCTTCCTGATCACCATCTGCTCGGTGGTCCAGCCGGCGACGGCGAGCAGCGCGGACTGGCCGGAGATGATGTGGCCGTGTGGCACGGGCTCGAAGCAGGCAATGCCGTTGGCGCGGGTGACCGGGATGAGTTCCGAGTCGGGATTGACCGCGATCCATGATTCGACGTCGGGTGTGAAGTCGTCGCCCACCTCGGTCGTGTCCTGGGTGGAGCGTACCCCGCTGATTTCTGTCAGGCCAAGAACGGCGTTTAACGCGATGATCCCCGGGTAAAGGTGGTGGCCGGGGAGGTCAATGGGGCCCGCCCCGTCGGCGGATACAGTTTTTCCGACGGCAGCGATCTTGCCGTTGCGGATGAGGACCTGGCCCGGGCGAAAAGTCTCACCCGAAATGGTGTGCACGGTGGCGCCGGTGAGGAGCAGCGTTTCCGCGGCGGCGTTCAGGGAGGCGGCTGAAATAGCGCCCGCCAGGAGCAAAAGATGAAACGCTGGCGCAATTGAGATCTGACTATGGGAATTGGCACGTCGCATATGAGATTATTCCTCCTGCAGGCAACGGCGGTCGTCGCCGTCGTATTGGTGCTCAAGGGCAACGCGGAAGAATGAGTTGCCGCCATCATCACCGGTCCCGCCACTGCGGTCCCCGCTCCCGGACAGCTTCGCGATTTGCCTTGCCTTGGCGAGCAGCGCGGCGCGTTCCGCCTTGAGGCTGGCGGCGCGCTCGGCATTGAGCGAGCGGTCGAAGTATTTCCTCCCTTCAATCCAGGTTTGGAGGCAGACGGTGCGGGAATCGAGGGGCGACCTCGACCAAATCGCAACGTCCGCGTCTTTGCCCGGCTCCAGCGAACCGACGCGCGAGTCAATTCGAAGCTGGCGGGCAGGGTTGATCGTCACAAACTTGAGCGCGTCGATTTCGCTCGTACCGCCATACTTGACCGCTTTCGCGGCCTCCGTGTAGAGCCGGCGGGCGAGGTCGGACGAGTCCGAACTGAACGAGACGAGCGCGCCGCGGTCGTGCGTCAGGCTGCCGTTGTAGGGAATCGCGTCGTAGACCTCGAATTTGTAGGCCCACCAATCGGAGAACGTGGAGGTGGCCGCGCCATGTTGGGCAATCTCATCAGCCACTTTGTAGCTTTCGAGGCCATGCTCGAAGCTGCCGATCTTGACGCCAAAACTCTCCATCAGCCGGATGAGCATGAGCATCTCGTCCTGGCGATAGGCGTGACAATAAATCCAGCGCCGGCCCTGGAGGACTTCGCCAAGGGCTTCCAGTTCGAGGTCGCGCCTTGGGGCCGCGGTGGGTTGACGTGAGGCTTTTTCCACGCTGGCCAGGTAATCGCGGGCGGCGGTGAAGCGGTTGGCGATGAAGGTGCGCACTCCCATGCGGGTTTGAGGGAATCGCTTCACGTATTTGTCGCCCCAGTTGGCCTGTTTGACGTTTTCGCCCAGGGCAAACTTGATGCCGGGCGGGGCCGCCTCGAAAACAAGGCCATCCGGGCCGGCGCCGTCCCGCAGCTTGATCACGCAGCTCTGGCCGCCGATGGGATTGGCTGAGCCGTGAAACAAGTTCACGGTGGTAACACCGCCGGCCAGTTGCTGATGAAGATTGTCCGTATCGGAATTCACCACATCGCTGATGCGGACCATGGCCGAGGAGGGGAGCGTTGATTCATTCACCGCGCCGAGAACCGCCGTGTGGCTGTGGGCGTCAATGAGGCCCGGAGTGACGTGAAGGCCGCGGCCATCAATTGTGAGCAGCGGGCCGTCGTTATCTGCTCGGGTCGAGAGGCCCCGACCGACCGCTTTGACCTTGCCGCCGGCGAGCAAGACATCGGCGTCTTCCAGACGTCCATCCGGCCCACTGGTCCACACTGTCGCATGCTCGATCAGAACCGCCTTGGGTTCCGCGAGCGGCCCGCGCCCGGCCAGCGGCGAGCGTGCCACCCGGGCCTGCTGCAGCTCCCGCAGTTGCTGTTGCTTCCTCTCGGTAGCCTTCGGCGCTGGTTTCTGCCCGTTGGTTGTCTCCGGCCCGGCTTTGGCCGTTCTGGATTCCTCCCCCGGGACACGGTGAAATCTGCCGTCAATCCAAACCTCGCGAACCTTTGCCTCGGGGTCGAAGTAGCTGCCGCCCTGGATCACGGTCAGGTTGGCCAGCTTGCCGGGCTCGATCGTGCCAAGCTGGCCTTCGACGCCACACAACCTGGCGGGCACGGTGGTCAGGGCGGCCAGGGCGTTGGTTTCACTGAGGCCGCGGTTCAGGGCCATCCGCAGGTTCTGGCGGAACTTCTTGGGGTCGCTGAGTCCATATGTGGTCAGCGCCACTTCCAGCCCCTGCTGGCTCAGCAACGCCGGATTCCCGGGCGCCCAATCCCACGCGCGCAGCTGATCGAGCGTGACTTGCTCCCAATCGCCCTCGTCGGGCAGTTTCGGCAGGGCCGGGTAGTCCAGCGGCACGATGAACGCCGCGCCAGTGGCTTTGGCGAGATCGGGCCGTCGCCACTCCTGTCCGCTGGACAAAAGGCAGTAGTTGAGGTCAAGCTCGCGAGCAACTCGGGCGGCGCGATCCACCATCAAGGCACTACCGGGCTCGAAGACAACGCGCATCTGCCGCTCAGCGGCGGGGGCAAGGGCCTCGAGCGATGGATTGAACTCGGGACGCTTGCGGCCTTGCGGATGTTGCTGGTAGCCCTTCCGACTAAACGCGTAATGGCGGGCATCAAAGATACTCTGCCGTACTGCGGCGATCGCGCCCATGAGCGACGCAGGGAACGGGTTCTCGTCGCGGGAATGGGTTTCAAAGGCGATGTGCTGGAAGACGTCGGGCTTGATGACGCTTTGGTTGGGATTCTCCTCGGACAGCGCAACCAGGGCGCTGGTGCCGCGAACTATTCCCCTGGCCGGGGCAATAACACAGGCGGTGAAACCCAAGGCGCGCAATGGCGCCAGGGCCTTGTCCCTGGGCGAATAGTCCCGCACGGCCCGGCGTTCGGGTGTGATTCGGGCCACCGCGTAGCCGGGGCCTGGATTGCCCAAATCCGTTTGGCCGCCCGGCACCCCGTAATACTTGAGGCCGCCGGCGGTAAGACTGGCCGCGGAAACGGGCTCAACGAACGAGGTGGCAACCGGCGGATTGCTGGCGGCGAGCACAACGTATGGGTCAATGAAGCCGGCGTAAATCGTCGTGCCTTGCATGTCCCAGATGCGCGCGTCGGCTGGCGGTGCCACCTCCTTGCCCACTGCGCCGATGAAACCGTCGCGAATTAAGATGGTGCCGCCCTCCAGAACCTCCCCCGGCTTCGAAATAACTTTGCCGCCGACCAAGGCATGGACGCCGAGCGGCAAAGGGCGGAAGCCGGGTGGAAGGAGATCACTGGCGGCCAGCGAGCTGACCCATAGACTGGACAGAAACACCCAGGGAAGAACTGCCTGGAGCATCAAGTGCGACGATCGAAATGACGTGCTCATCTGCGGGCGGGAGTATGGAAACAGCCCGCACGAATGACAAGGCTGGCGGACAGGCGGGCTGAGAACGTGGACAGGGCGCCGGGCCGAGAACGGGACGCGGCCCCGCCCAAGACCGAGGCCTTCCAGTGAAATCTAGTTTGACATAGACTGATTATGAGTATAAGTATTCTTATAAGCGCACATTGCCATGCAAACGACCGTCTCAGACCCCCGAGTATGGGGGCGGTGGAGAGAGGCCAAGCGGCTGGCGCTGTTGGCGACCTTTGAAGATTCGGCTACGGGCACGCGGATCAAGGAGTTTTGCCAGGACCTGTCGCGAAGGCTTGGCCAGCACTGCCAGATTGTCGAGCATGTTTGGCCGTTCAGCATGCTCCGGCTGCGCGAATTGCGGGAAATTGCCGCGGAGGAAGCCGCCACCGTGGACCTGATCGTCATGGCAGTGCATAACGCCGAGAGCCTGCCTGACGAAGTGAAGGGCTGGATGGACCTCTGGTCGCGGCCATCGGCGATTCGCAAGCCAGTGCTCCTGGTCCTGCTGGATTCCGTGCTGGAAGAAGCCCCAGGACCAATTGAGATTTATCTGCAGGACCTGGCCAACCGGGGCGGGATGGAATTTCTGGCGGAATCGCGAGCTGAATCCTAGCCGCGCAAGCCGCAGCCGGGGAGGTCCGATTGGGGGGGTGTGCAGATATTGCCGGGCGCAGCGCAAGAAACATGGAGATTCCCCGTCGAATCATTTGTTGCACGCGTACGGTTTGAGGTTATGTTCACCACATGGATTGGCAGCAGTTGGTGTCGCTGGTTGTCGTTGCTTCCGCAACGGTCCTGTTGGGCGGGAGCAGACTTCGGCGGCGCAAGTTCAGTTTTGAGCGGGATACGCATTGCGGTTGTGCCTCTGTTCGGGAGTCTTCCCCCCAAAGTTCCATAGTGTTTCGCGCGCGCAAAGGGGCGCGTCCCGAGGTGCTGGTAAAGATGAGGTGAGAACGCTCTTGTGCCCGCGCCAGGGTTGAGATATAAGGTCTTACGCTGAACATGGCCATGTGCAAAGTCAGTTCTTCGGTACATTTCGTGACCCGCTCTGTGGCGGGCAACCTGGTGGAATCGCCGGGGGCGCACTGGGTGCCAAATACGGATGTGTATGAGACAGACAGCGGGTTGGTGGTGAAGGTGGAGTTGGCGGGCATGCGCAGCGAGCATCTCGAAATCACCGTGGAAGGGAGACGGATGCGGATTGCGGGCAACCGTCCGGATGGGTGCCGGGCCGCGAAGTGCAGCTTTTTGGTAATGGAGATTAATTACGGTCCGTTCGAGAGTTTGCTGGAGTTGCCGGCGGCTTATGACTTGAGCCAGGCCAAAGCGGCATACCTGAACGGTTTTTTGCGGATTGATGTGCCGTTGGTTCAACGGCATGCGAAGAACACCAAGGTTCTCGTTGCCGACGGGAATTAAGCCCCCCGCTGAATTTTTTGGAGGGTGGCGGCATCTAAAGTGCTAGACGGCGTGACCATGACCTCGCCCGATACCGAATTCATCAGCATTCTGGGAGCTTCCGGGGGCCCGGAGGCGCCCGCGCGCGTTTCTTCCAGCTCCTTGCCGGAAGTGCTGCCGGTTTTGGGCTTGTCGGACATTGTCATTTTCCCGGGGATGGTGGCGCCGCTGCTGGTGGAGACGGCTCAGAGCACCAAGCTGATTGACGATGTCGTGGGCGGGAACCGCCTGCTGGGAGTCGCCTTGCAGCGCAACGCGGAGGCCGAGAATCCCCTGCCGCACGAAATGCACGACGTGGGATGCGCGGCGCGGGTGTTGAAGATGCTCAAGTTTCCGGACAACACGGTGCGCGTGCTGGTGGAGGGGCTTTGGCGCATCAAGCTCAAGGAGTACCCAACCACCGAGCCGTACTTGTGCGCGAAGTTCACGCTGCTCAAGGACTTGAAAGAAGACTCGATGGAACTGACGGCGATGATGCGCAACGCGCAGGGCCAGTTCCAGGAGATCATAAAGCTGTCCCCAGCCTTGTCCGAGCAGATCAAGATCGCAGCGCTCAACACGGATGATCCAAGCCACTTCGCGGACCTGGTCGCAGTCAACCTCAACCTGAGCCTGGAAGAACGGCAGAAGCTGCTCGAGACCAGCTCGGTCAAAGACCGGCTGACACGGCTGCTACCGATGCTGAACCGCGAGCATGAGGTGCTGACGCTCAGCTCGAAGATTCAGAGCGAGGTGGCCACTTCGATCTCCAAGACGCAGCGCGATTTCTTCCTGCGGGAGCAGATGCGGGCGATCCAGCGCGAGCTGGGCGAGTCCGATCCCAACGCGAGCGAAATCCGCCTGCTGCGGGAACGCATCGAGCATACCCCGCTGCCGGACGAGGCGAAGCACGTGGCCACGCAGGAATTGGATCGGCTCCAGCAAATGCCGCCGGCGGCCGCGGAGTACGGCGTCAGCCGCCATTACCTGGATTGGATTCTCAGCCTGCCTTGGATGAAGGAGACGGAAGACAAGCTCGACCTGGCGGAGGCGGAGCGAATCCTCAATGCGCAGCATTTCGGGCTGAAGAAGGTCAAAGACCGGCTGCTGGAATTTCTAGCGGTGATCAAGCGCCGCAAGCAGATCAAGGGGCCCATTCTATGCCTGGTGGGGCCGCCCGGTGTGGGCAAGACCTCCCTGGGCCGGAGCGTGGCGGACGCCCTGGGGCGGAAGTTCGCGCGCATTTCGCTGGGCGGGATGCGGGATGAAGCCGAGATCCGCGGCCATCGGCGCACCTACGTTGGATCGCTGCCCGGGCGGATCATTCAGACGTTGAAGCGAGTGGACAGCCGTAATCCGGTCATCATGCTGGATGAGCTGGACAAGGTGGGCGCGGATTTCCGAGGCGACCCGGCGGCGGCGTTGCTGGAGGTGCTGGACCCGGCGCAGAACAACACCTTTACCGATCACTACCTGGATTTGCCGTTCGACCTGTCGCGCGTCTTGTTTCTTACGACCGCCAACTGGCTGGAACCGGTGCACCCGGCGCTGCGGGATCGGCTGGAGGTGATCGAGCTTCCCAGCTACACGGAGTCCGAGAAGCTGCAGATTGCCAAACGTTACCTCGTGCCGCGCCAGATGGAGGAACACGGCTTGACCAAGAAGGATGTGAGGATCCCGGACGCCACCTTGCGGCGCGTCATCCATGACTACACGCGCGAGGCAGGGGTGCGGCAGTTGGAACGGGAGATTGCGGCGCTGACGCGCAAAGCCACGCGCCGCATTGTCAGCAACGGCCATGCCGCCAAGCCGCTGGTCATGGCGCCGGAGGCGCTTAGGGACTACCTGGGCGCGGCGAAATTCGCCAGCGAGACGGCGGAAGCGATCAAGGAATTCGGGATTGCCACCGGCTTGGCCTGGACGCCGGTGGGCGGTGAGATTCTGTTTATCGAGGCGACGCGGATGCCGGGCAAGGGCAACCTGTTGCTCACCGGGTCGCTGGGAGAAGTGATGAAGGAGAGCGCGCAGACAGCGGTGAGCTATTTGCGCAGCCAGGCGAAGTCGCTCGGGGTTGACCTGGCAAACTACGCCAATTACGACCTGCACATCCACGTGCCCGCGGGGGCTACCCCCAAGGACGGACCTAGCGCCGGGGTGACGGTCGTGGCGGCGATGGCATCGCTTTTGACGCGGCGGCGGGTGCGGTCGGACGTGGCGATGACCGGAGAGATCAGCTTGCGCGGGCGGGTGATGCGGGTGGGCGGTATCAAGGAAAAGGTGCTTGCGGCGGCGCGCTTCGGCCTCAAGCAAGTGATCCTGCCGGAGCAGAACCGGGCGGATTGGAGTGAAGTGCCGGAGGAAGTCCGCCGCAAGATGACGGTGCATTTCATTCGGCACATTTCCGAGCTCCTGCCACTGGCCTTGCGCGATAAATGAGGCGGCCTCACGATCACGCAGCCCCCGACGGCAGCCGGCGCCCTATGGGTTCCGGAAATTGCGTGCTGCTGCTCCGATCCTGCCTGCTGCTGGCAATCTGTGCGTCGGCCTCGCTTGGCCAAAGGCATTCCGATTCCCGCCCCGCTCAGTTGGATCCGGCCCGCGGCGACCAGGAGGGGCGGGCGTTGGTGGCCGAGTTACTGGCCCAAACGCCCGAGCGGAGCGTTACCAACACCGGCTCAGTGCGAATCCGCGACGCCGCGGGCAAGCAACGGGAAATCCCTGCGCGTTTCGAGGTCTTTGCGACGCCAACCAACTGGGTGAGCGTATATGAGACTCTGCCTTCACCGGACGTGTCGGGCGGAATCCGGCTGACGGTAATTCACGCGGGTCAGCAGCCCAACCGGTACGAGCTGTTCGAGCCAACGGCCGCCGGCAGCGCTGGTGCTGTCGCCAGAAAGTTGGCTCCGCATGAGACCATGATTCCCTTCGCCGGCTCGGATTTCTGGGTGGCCGACCTGGGCCTCGAGTTTTTGCACTGGCCGCACCAGCGTGTGCTGAGGTACGAAATGCGCCACAGCAAGTCCTGCAAGGTTCTGGAGAGCATCAACCCACAGCCCGCGCCGGACGGCTATGCGCGGGTGGTGTCGTGGATCATGACCGAGAGCCCGCACGGGATCGTTCATGCGGACGCGTATGACGCCCAGGGAGCACTGCTCAAGCGATTCGATCCCAAGAACCTGGAGAAAGTTCAGGGGGAGTATCAGGTTGAGGAGATGGAAATTCGGAATCGGAAGACCGGGTCCCAGACATGGATCAAGTTTAACCTGGGGCGGGATTGAGGGCAGCCCTTGCTGGCTACCCCCGGCCACTATTCCCCGTGACAACCGCAGTGGGGTGCTGTCTAATGACCTGTGAACAGTTGCGTGAGCGAGCCGCTGGCAGAACGTGCGCGTCCGGACGAGCCGCAGGCCGGGCTGGGATCGCCGGAATTCGCGGAACTGTACACCGAGCACAGCCGCCCCATCTACTACTTGTGCCTGCGCCTGCTCGGCGATCCGGACAAAGCTGAGGACGCCACCCACGACGTGTTTCTCAGAGCCTTCCGCAAGCTGGGCCAGTTCCGCGGGGAATCCTCCTGGCGCACCTGGCTTTACCGGATTGCGATCAATCATTGCCGCAATCTCCAGGCCACGTGGCACGAGCGGCACATGCTGAGCAACGCCGACGAGGCTGTTTGGGAAACCACACCCGCCCAAACTGATTCCCCCCTGCGGGTGTTGGAAACCAGGGAGTTGGGCGAACGCATTCAGGAGACGCTGGATGGGCTGCCCACGGAATATCGGCTTCTGCTGCTGCTGGTGGCCGACGAACAATTGAGCTATGAACAGGTTGGCGCGCTTACCGATCAGTCCGCCGACGCGGTGCGCGGCAAGCTGCATCGCGCCCGCAAGGCTTTTACCGTCCTGTTCCGGCAAACCGAGTAAGGTCGAATGATGAAACGCCAGTCCAAACTCACTTCACAGGAACAGCTTGCGGCCCAGCAGCAGCAGAAGGAGTCGTCATCCGCGCAAGAGTTCGGCAGCGTCGAAGAAATGCTGCGGCACGACGCGCTGCACACGCCGGTGCCGCCGGCCATCGCCCGCCGCCTGGAAGAATCCGCCCGCGACCTGCCCCCTCCCTCGGGTCGCGCCTGGTGGCGCCGCTTTTTCGGCGGGTAAGCGTTTTTTGCTATGAACTTCCAGACCGAGATTGAGACCCTCATCCGCGCCCGTTACCCGATCCTCTATATCATCACCAGTGAGGAGATGCGGGTGCAGAAGATCCTGCTGGAGATAGCCGCGCGGCGGAAGAAGAAGGTGTTTGAGTGGACTTGCAGCACCGGGATCGTGCCCGCGGGCGCCTCCATCCAGTCCCAGAAAGGCCGCATTTCTGCCACCAAAGAGCCGTTGGTTGCCCTGGACCTGGTGATTGATCAGGTCGAGCCCGCCATCTTCCTGTTCAAGGACTTTCATCCATTTCTCGCCCCCAAGGAGTTTGCCGTTATTCGCCGCCTTAAAGACCTCGCGCTGCACCTCAAGAACAGCCGCAAGACCATCGTGCTCATCTCGCCGGTCATGCAGATCCCGGCGGAACTCGACAAGGAGATCACGGTGGTGGTCGTCCCCCAGCCGGGCAAAGAAGAGCTGGCGGAGCAACTGGACCAGGCCATCGAGGACTTGCGGGCATCGCAGCAAGTGGAGGTGGACCTGGATGGAGCAAGCCGCGAACGGCTGCTGCAGGCGGCGTTGGGCCTGACGCTGGGCGAAGCGGAAAACGTGTTTGCCAAGATCATCGTCAAGAACCAGCGGCTGAGCGGGGACGCCGTCAGCGAAGTCATCGCTGAGAAGCAGCAGATCATCCGCAAAAGCGGGCTGCTGGAGTATTACGAGGCCGAAGAGGACTTCAGCAGCGTGGGCGGTCTGGGCGTGTTGAAGGACTGGGTGAACAAGCGGGCGGTGGCGTTCACGGCCGAGGCGCAGGCGTTCGGCCTGCCGGCCCCCAAGGGAGTGTTGCTCCTCGGCGTGCAAGGTTGCGGCAAGAGCCTGTGCGCCAAGGCGGTCTCACGCCTCTGGCAACTGCCGCTGCTGCGCTTCGACATGGGCCGCATGTTCGGCAGCCTGGTCGGCTCGTCGGAGGAGAACGTTCGCCGGGCCATCGCCGTCGCGGAATCCATCGCCCCCGCGGTGCTTTGGGTGGACGAGATTGACAAGGCGTTCAGCGGTTCCCAAAGCTCGGCGGTGGTGGATGGCGGCACCACGGCGCGGGTCTTTGGCACGTTTCTGACCTGGCTTTCGGAGAAGAGCGCGCCGGTGTTCGTGGTGGCCACTGCCAACGATGTTTCCCAACTGCCGCCCGAACTGCTGCGCAAAGGACGGCTGGATGAGATCTTCTACGTAGACCTGCCGCAACGCGACGAGCGGACCGAGATCTTCCGCATCCACCTGGCCAAGCGCAATCGCAACCCCGACGACTTCGATCTCCGGGCGCTCGCGGCGGCCAGTCGGGAGTTCAGCGGCGCCGAGATTGAAGAGGCGATTATCAGCGCGCTCTACGATGCGTTCTATGCGCAGCAGGAACTGGCCACCGCGCACGTGCTGGCCGCCCTCGGCCAAACGGTGCCCCTGGCCAAAACGATGGCCGAGAAGATCGCTGCCCAGCGCAGTTGGGCCGTCGGGCGCGCCCGCAACGCCAGCGCGGCGGACCTCGCCCCGGGCGTGCCGGAGCCGCTACCGCAATAGCAGCCGCTGGAGCGGATCACGGAATTGTCGAGCGCGGACGCCCCTCCTGACCGTGACCAAGCTGCCGGAGTTCCCTTCGTCGCAGCAGGAGCCGCGCGTTCAGGAGCGGGCCATCCTGGCGTCTGCCCCGAACCACATCGGGAGTATAATTGCGGCGATGGCAAAGGCCTACCCCGCGGTGATGCCCGCGAGAGAAAGCGAATGGAATGGAAAATGATTGGTCAAGTGGTTGGCTGTTTGTTAGAAACGTTCGCGAGCAAGGGCAGTTCCGGTATGAGCCGATTTGTTAATCTCGAATTGGGCGGCGAGTCCGATGACCAGTCGCGGCAGCAAAAGGCGCTGGTCAAGGACGAGGCTCACTATCGCGCCGAGGCGCAGGCGGCGTTCGAGAACGGGGAATTTGAGCTAGCGCTGCGGCTGTATGGGAAGGTGCTGGAGTTCAATCCCCACAATGCCGCGGCGTGGGGCGGGCAGGTGCGGATGCTCATCGAGTTGGGCCAGTACCGCGAGGCTGGGCTTTGGGCCGACAAGGCCCTGGAACGGTTTCCCCGGGACGCGGAATTGCTCGCGGCCAAAGGCGTGGCGCTGGGCCGCAGCGGTGATTTGCAAGGGGCGCTGGCGTTTTCGGATTCGGCGGTCGAAGAGCACGGCGACACCCCCTACGTGTGGCTGGCGCGGGGAGACGTGTTGCTGGCGTGCAGGGAGTCGCGGGCGGATTACTGTTTCCAGAAGGCCCTGCAGGCGGCGCCGCGGGATTGGTTCGTGGCCTGGCTGGGGGCGCGGATTCGCAGCTTCTACAGACAATTTGCGCTGGCGCTCAAGCTGTTGCAGCAGGCCGTGGAACTCAATGCCACTCATTTTCTGGTGTGGCTGGAGATGGGCCGCTGCCAGCAGGCGCTCGGGCTGGCAGGTCCGGCCCGGCACTCCTTCGAGCAGGCGCGGCAACTCAATCCAATCTGTCACGAGGCACGACTGGCCTTAACCAGCCTCGCCGCCATGGGCGTTGGGCCCCGCTTGCGTGGCTGGTGGCGGCGTTTATTCAACCAATGAGCACGGCAAACCTGGACCGGCTGTTTGCGGCAGCCAGCGAATTCGACGCGTCGGACCTCCACCTCGTGGCGGGGGTGCCGCCTGCTTTCCGCGTCAACGGGGAGATCATCCTCGCCGAAGAGGACGCGCTGACGGAGCAGGACGTGACGGAGATCGCCTGGGGCTTGCTCAACGAGCAGCAGCGAAGGAAGTTCGACGACGAATGGGAGCTGTGCATTTCGTTGCTGCATCGCGCCGCCGGGCGGGTGCGCGCCACGTTCTATCGGCGCAACGGACATCCCGAACTGAGCTTCCGCTTCTGCGGCGATCGCATCGCCACGCGCGAGGAGTTGGGGCTGCCCGAGAAGATCGACGACCTGGCGCGCAAGTCGAACGGGCTGGTCCTGGTCACCGGCCCCACAGGCGCCGGCAAGACGACGACGCTCAATTACATGGTGGACCTGATCAACAGCGAACGCCGGTGCAAGATCGTCACCATCGAGGACCCGATCGAGTTCGTGCACGAGAACAAGCGAGCCATTGTCGTGCAGCAGGAGGTGCTCAGCGACGTGCGCTCCTTCAACCGGGCGCTGATCCACGTGCTGCGGCAGGACCCGGACGTGCTGGTGGTCGGCGAGATGCGGGATTACGAGGCGATCTCGACGGCGCTGACCGCGGCCGAGACCGGACACCTGGTGCTGGCGACGATGCACTCGCCCAACGTCTCCCACGCGCTGGAGCGAATCGTGGGCGTGTTCGAGGGCAGCGCCCAGCGGCAGATCATCCTTCAACTGTCCAACGCCTTGCAGGGCATTATCGCGCAGGAGTTGCTGCCGGCTGCCGACCGCACACGGCGGGTGCTCGCCTACGAGCTGATCGTGGCCAACGGCGCCGTGCGAAACCTGATCCGGGAGAGCCAGATCCACCAGTTGGAGAACACCATCCAGACCGGGCGCAAGGAGGGCATGACGCTGATGGACAACTGCCTCTACGACCTCTATTGCAAGTGCCTGATTACCTACGACACGGCCGTCAGCCGCGCCCGGCACCCCGATTGCATCATTCCGAAGCAGAATTGAGGCATTTTCCGCCAATTCGCGCATGCGGTTTGGCGCTGGGGCTTGTCCAAACCGGATAATGGGCGCTCATACCTTCAAGTCCGCGTTCGATCTCATCGCTCTGGTGCTCGCCGCCGGCGCGCTCGGGTGGTTCCTGTTCCGGTGCCTCAAGCGCAGCGAAGACCCGGCGCGGCTCGTCTTCAAGTGGGTCCTGACGGCGCTGGTGGTGGCGTTCATTATCAAGGTGGTAGGGCCAATGGCCGCGGCAGGCGGGTTGCAGGCCATCCTCTTCCTTCCATTGGCGGGGATGTGTGCGGTCGCGTTGATCATCATGTGGCGGCACAGCATTGCGGGCCTGATCGCCAAGCCATTTTCCAGCCTCTATGATGGCGGCGCCGTGGAACCGATCCCGCGGCCCGCGTATTCCATCGCCCAGTCCCTCCAGAAGAAGGGCAAATACCTGGAGGCCGTCCTGGAGATTCACAAGCAGCTCGAACGTTTCCCCACCGATGTCGAAGGCCAACTGCTGCTGGCGCAGATCCACGCGGAAGATCTGAAGGATATGCCTGCGGCGGAACTGACCATCCAGCGCTTTTGCGACCAGCCCGGCCACGCGCCGCAAAATGTCGCCTTTGCCCTCTACTCGCTGGCGGATTGGCACCTCCAGATCACCCAGGATCGCGAGGGGGCCCGGCGGGACCTCGAGAAGATCATCGCGCTGTTTCCGCAATCAGAATTCGCCCTGGGCGCGGCCCACCGCATTGCCCATTTGGGCAGCACCGAAATGCTGCTTGCGCCGCACGACCGCAGGAAGTTCACCGTGACCGAAGGGGTGCGTAATCTGGGTCTGGTGCCCGACGGAGAACAGCCGCAGCCGACGGAGCCGGACCCTGGGAAGGTGGCCGCCGAGTGCGTCAAGCACCTGGAGCAGCACCCGCTCGACACCGAGGCGCGGGAGACGCTGGCGGTCATCTACGCCGACCATTACGCGCGGCTCGATCTGGCCGCCGGCGAATTGGAACAGATGATTGGGCAGCCCAACCAGCCGGGCAAGCGCGTCGTGCACTGGCTCAACTTGCTGGCGGACCTGCAGATCCGTAATGGGGCCGGACTGGAAGCGGTTCGGCAGACCCTCCAGCGCATCGTGGATCGCGACCCGAACGCCGCCGCCGCCGAGATCGCCCGCAACCGGATCGCTCGGCTCAAGCTGGAAATGAAGCCAAAAGAAAAGAGCCAAGCCATTAAGCTCGGCTCTTACGAACAGAATATCGGCCTGAAGCGAGGCTTACCGCGACGCTAGCTCAATCGCGATTTGCTTCTGGAGTTCCTGCGTGAGGTTCAGATCCGTGCCCCCGCTCTTGGAGCGCACCTGAACCTTGACCGAGGTGACTTTCGAATCTACCGCCTCGACTCGCACCCAGACTTTTCGGGCGTTCACCTTGCCTTCGATGGCCCTCACCGAATTTGTGCCGGGGCTGATAACGGTTTCCCGCTCGACCGCGCCATTGCGCTTCATCACGTCGACCGCGGCGTTATATACCTGGTCTACCGACCGTTCATAACGGCTCTCGAATTTGTCTTTTCCGGGGGACAACGCGAACGCATGCCGGTCGTTCACTGTCTTCACGCAGCCCCCCACCAACACGAGCGCCCCGAGCAGAACTAGAGAGATCTTTGTTTTCATTACTGCTATGCAACCACATTCCCCCCAACCGTCAAGTCCGGATTTGGTTTTTCGCGCGGCCCCTCAATCCTCAGCGAGTTGCTGAACCAACCCACCCGGCGATGAAATTGGCAGGGGCCTGCACCCCGCAGCCTCACGCCCCTCCCAAGCCTGAGGCGCCCTAACCCCAAGCCGGCGACGGCGTTTGGACGGTGCCAATCCGGCGGGACTACGGTGTGGTTCCCATGGGGGTCGGGCCCCATGGGAACCACACCGGGCTATAACGGGTGTCACAGCGTTGTCACACCGGGGTGGCCATTGGGCCCAGGATTAGGGTGCGTTATTCATGGATTGCGGCACCGAGGATTCAGGCACCGCCCGCGGCTGAGGCGTCAGGCCAACCGCAACGCGGCATTCGCACCGCCTCGACATCCCCGGAGTTACATGCGATTCTGTGCCTGTGGTATCGGTAAAGTACGAACGACTGCGCGCGCTCCTGCGTTCCTATGGCTCCTGTCTGGTCGCCTACTCCGGCGGCGTGGACTCGGTCTTTCTTGCCTATGCCGCGCATGAGGAGCTTGGCGACAAGTCTCTCGCCGCCATAGCCGATTCGCCCAGCCTTCCCCGCCGCGAATTCGAGCAGGCCCTGGCCGTCGCCCGCCAGTTCCGGTTCCCGGTCCGGGTCGTCCGCAGCCGTGAATTCCAGAATCCCAGCTACCTGGCCAACCCCGACAACCGGTGTTACTTCTGCAAGCACGAGCTGTTCACCGAGCTCGCGCCGCTGGCCAAAGCCGAGGGGATGGCCGTAATCGCTTATGGTGAAAACGCCAGTGACATTGGCGATTACCGGCCCGGCGCCCAGGCGGCGGCCCAGTTCCGGGCGCGCGCCCCTCTGAAAGAGGTTGGCCTCACCAAAGCGGATATTCGCGCCCTCTCCGCCCAGCTTGGCCTGCCTACTGCCGACAAACCCCAGATGGCCTGCCTCAGTTCGCGGGTCCCCTACGGCGAGCCCGTCAGCCCGGAGAAGCTCCAGATGATCGAGCAGGCCGAGAATGTCCTGCGCGACCTGGGCTTCCACGACGTGCGGGTTAGGCACCACGAATTGCGCGGTACGGGCAAAGGCGAGTCCGCGCGTCCGCCACTGCACCTGGCGCGCATCGAGGTCGGCCAGGCGGAAATGCGCAAGTTCCTGGAGAACGGGACTTCAGCCAAAGTGGCCGAGGTGCTAAGGCAACTCGGCTACGCCCACATCACCCTCGACCTCCAAGGCTACCGTCGTGGGAGCGCCAATGAGATCTTCAGCGCGCCGATTCCACACTCCGCAAGGATCACCGATAAGGCTTAGCCACTGAACGGCAGGACATGCGGTTTCGGGCTTCCTTTGGATTTCAGGGTAAAAGGCTCTGGCTGGACTGCAATCCGGGGCCCAGAGAGGCAGTTTCGGCCACCCAAAGGTGCCACGGCGGCGCGAAAATTGCTGCTTGGAACACCGCAACTTTGGGCTAAAGTTCTTGTTGAAGAAAGAAGCAGTTCCGCCTTATGCCACAATTCTCTTACAAAGCGCGGCGCCGGACGGGGGAAGTCGTCGAGGGCGTGCTGGAGGTTGCCGATCGCTCGGCGGCCCTGGTTCAGATCGAGCGCCTGGGGCTTTTTCCGGTCGCGGTAGATGCGGCCAAGGCCGGCGCGATTGCGGCGGCGGCTGAACGCCAGCCCGGGCGCAAGACAGATTGGCGCGCGATCCTGCCGCCCACCCTGCGGGCGGCCATGTCCAAGAAGCGCAAACCGAAGCTCCAGGAACTCGGCACCTTCACGCAGCAGTTGGCCAACCTGCTTAGCTCCGGCATGCCGCTGACGGTCGCCCTGAACAGCATGACGCACCTCGAGTCCAAAGGCATCCCGGCGGACGTCAGCCGGGAACTGAAACAGGACGTGATGGAGGGGCGGAGCCTGTCCGATGCCATGGCCAAGCAGCCCCGGATATTCTCCGATCTGTATGTCAACATGGTGCGGGCGGGCGAATCCAGCGGCGCGCTGGTGGAGGTGCTGCGGCGCATGGCCGACCATTTCGAACGGTTCGCCCAGGTGCAGTCGAAGTTCACCTCGGCGCTGGTGTACCCGGCCTTCGTCTCGGTGGTGGGGATCGGCATCATGTTCTTCTTCATGAGCTACATGCTGCCGAAGTTCATGACCATCTTCGAGGGGATGAACGTTCCTTTGCCGCCGATGACCCAGCTCCTCGTCAGGATCAGCCATTTATTCTCGGGCTACTGGTGGCTCATGCTCGCGGTGGTCATTGCCGCGGTGATCATCTTCAAGCGCTTCCAGGCGACTGAAGAAGGCCGCCGCAAGATTGACCACTGGCGCATGAACGCCCCAGTCTTCGGCAAGGTGGTCAAACTCAATATCTTCGGCCAGTTCTCGCGCACCCTCTCCACCCTGCTCGAAAACGGCGTCCCAGTCCTCACCGCCCTGAAGATCACCGAGCAGATCATTCCCAACTCCATCGTGAAGGAAGCCATCGCCAAAACCCGCGAGGAGGTCACCGACGGCAAGACCATCGCCCAGCCG
This sequence comes from Candidatus Paceibacterota bacterium, assembly GCA_035452965.1. Classification (NCBI taxonomy): domain Bacteria; kingdom Bacillati; phylum Minisyncoccota; species Minisyncoccota bacterium. Next base: position 39,060 of record DAOTCE010000040.1, read on the forward strand.
CTCGCGCGCAGCAAAATCTTCCCCCAGCTCATGGTGGACCTGGTCAAGATCGGCGAGGACACCGGCGATGTGCCGGGCGCGCTCAAGAACGTCGCCGACACTTACGAAAACGAACTCAGCATCGCCTTGCGGGTGATGACCAACATGATCGAGCCGGTGCTGATCATCGTCATGGCTCTCGGCGTGGGATTTCTCCTCCTGAGCGTGCTTTCGGCGATGTTTGCGATCACGGCCAACATTGCCCGCTGATTGGATGAGCCTGAAGTCGAGAGTTCGGGGTGCAAGGTCGCCGGCCTTCACGCTCATCGAGATCATGATCGTGGTGGGCATCATGGGCATCGTGATGACCATGGGGGTGCCGATTGTCTATAAGGTCTGGCGCAAGGCCCCGATGCGCAAGGCGGTGGCCGACGTGGTGGAAATCTGCAGCAATGCCCGCGCCCGCGCGATCATGCAGGGGTCCCCGACCGAGGTGGTCTTCTATCCGAAAGTGAACCGAGTCGGGATAGCCGGCTTCGGCGGCTCGCCGCGCCAGGCCGCGCAGGATGGCGAGATCGCGGTGGTGAACACGCCGCCGGCTTCAGGTTCCGGCACTTCCGCCACGCTGCCGGAAGAGGTGATCATTTACTTGCTGGACATCAACATGTCCGGCGTGGAGTACCGTGACGCAGAGGAGGCGAGGGTGAAGTTCTTCCCGAACGGCGTCGCCGACGAAATGCGCATGATTCTGTTCGACACGCGCGACTATGTGGGCATCGAACTGGAGACAACCACGGGCCTGGTGAACGTCGTGCCTGATCCGCTTCGGGAGTGGAGCCGGCGATGAACAGCTGCTTTAGAACCGAGACATGCCCCGAGCCGGGCGGCGAGGCGAGGCCCGCAACTCCCGCCGCGTTGATCCCAGCCCGGCGCCTCCGGTCCGCCTTCACCCTGCTGGAGGTTATGATCGCCGCCGGCATATTCTTCATGGCCATCTTCGCCATCCTGGCGATGGTTTCCAGCATGCTGCGCAATGCCCGCAGCCTGCGCCTGGTCGAGCTGGATGCCGGCATGGTCGCCGCGCAAGTCGGCAACACCAACAAGCTGGAGGAAGGCTCGCAATCGGGCGACTTCGGCAAGCTGTACCCGGGTTACTCGTGGGAGGCTGAGACCTACGAGGCGGCCACCAACGGCCTTTGGCAGGTGGACATCGTGGTGCGCCAGCGCGGCGCAGCGAAGCCGGTGGATCAGATGAGCATCTTCCTGTTCCGGCCCGAGTCCCAGTCCCGCATTGGCCCCGTGAGGCCCCGCTGATGAAACTCTGGTTCCCAGTCCGTTGCCTGCCCTCCACCAGGAGGGACCGGTCGAGCCGCGCCCAGTCCCGGAAAAGCGCCTTTACTCTGGTGGAGATCATGATCGCCATTGGGATCTTCGCCCTGGTGCTGGCTGCGATCTATTCGAGCTGGACGGCGATCTTGCGCGCTTCCAAGACGGGGCTCGCCGTAGCCGCCTCGGCGCAGCGGGCGCGCATCACCATTCGCGTGCTGGAGGATTCGCTCGGCTCCGCCCAGTCCTTCGCGGCCAACCTGCCTTTGTACTACTTTGACGCCAAAAACGGGCCTGATGCCTCGCTGAGCTTTGTCGCGCGCTTGTCCAAGTCCTTCCCGCGCAGCGGCAAGTTCGGAGACCTGGATGTCCGCCGCGTTACCTTCTCCGTCGAAGCGTCGCCGGATGGCGGCAACCAATTGGTTCTGCGGCAGAACCCGCTGGTGATGGACCTTGACCGGGATGAGAAGGAATACCCGCTGGTGCTGGCCAAGAACGTCAAGGGCTTCGAAATGCAGTTCTGGGCCACAGATAAGAACCCGCCGGATTGGGTGGACGAATGGGAGGAGCAGAAGACCAACCAACTGCCCGCGCTGGTCATGCTTACCTTGCGGCTGGCGGACAACCCTCACTCCTCGCGGGTCACCGAGGAAATCACCCGGATCATCAGCCTGCCGTCGGTGACCGTGCAGCCCAATTGGCAGGTATCCAGCAGCCCGCCCGGCGCCCCGGCCCGCTCTGACCTCCCCCCTGTGCAAGGTGGCACCCCAGCAGTTGGTGGTCGTGAGGGTCCACGCACCGCGCCTGTCAGACGGCCATGAGAATCGCTCCCATCATTTGCTGGGGCGATGGTGCCCTGGACGCGGGTTTTGACCCCCGCGCCGCGCGTTGCGCTTCGAGTGCGCTCCCTATCCCCCGCTACCGCTTCGGTCCGCAGGCCGGCATCGCCCTGGTGATTGTCATGATCTCCGTCACGGTCCTGACGATTCTGGCGGCGGGTTTTGCCTATTCCATGAAGGTGGAGACCAAGCTGGCCCGGAACTCCAACTGCGAAGCGGAGCTGGAATGGCTGGGGCGTTCTGGTGTCGAATATGCCCGCTGGGTCCTGGGCAACTCGCTGCTGAACCCCATGCAACCCTATGATTCCCGCGACCAGCCCTGGGCAACCGGCTATGGCCTTCTCGGCCCCACCAACAATCCCATCGGCGAAGTCCAGAAGACCCTGACGCTCGGGCGCGGCACGATCACCTGGAGCATCACCGACCTCGAAAGCAGATTCAACATCAACTCCCCCGAGCCTGTCTTGCAACAGATCCTGCCCCAGGCCCTCAACCTGATGGGCGTCGCTCCCGGCGAGGCCACCCCGATCGTAAACTCCATCTTCGACTGGATTGACCGCGACGACCAGACCCACCCCGAGGGCGCCGAGGTCCGGGACTACCAGGCGTTCGACCCTCCTTACCTCGCCAAAGACGGCCCGATTGACGACCTTGCCGAACTCCTCCTCATCAGAGGCATTACTCCGGAGATCTACTACGGCCTGGCTTCGACCAACTACCAGCCTTCCTACTACAGCCAGCAGAGGAATCGCTTTGGCCGGTATTCCGACGCCCCGCCTCCCATCGCCGTCGGCCTGACCAATCTCTTCACGCCCCTTTCCAGCGGCAAGGTCAACATCAACACCGCTTCGCCGGAGGTGCTCCAACTCATCCCGGGCGTGGACAACCTAATCGCCGAAGCGATCGTCTCCGGCCGGTCGGGTGAGGACGACGGTAGTGGCTTAATGGGCCCCTACCGCAATGTGGACCAGGTCCGCCGTGTTCCCAACATCCCCCTCGAAATGGTCAGGCAGCTCCAGCCTTTCTGCGATGTGCGCAGCAAGACTTTCCAGGTGCAGGTGGACGCCGAAGTCGCCGGCTACAAGCGCACCTTCTTCGCCATCCTGGGCCGCGAGAATCAAAACAGGGTCCAAATACTCAGCTTCTACTGGAAGTAGCCGATGGTGGCCCTCGGCCGGAGCCGGCGTCCGGCCTGCCTCTGTGATCCCACTGCCTTACCTCTCCGGTGTTTCAGGGGCGTATCTCTGGGGTATCCCGCTTGGAAACAAATGCCTCCTCGGGGCCTTCCAAGGGACGCCCTCATCGCCGTTCCAAAGCAGCAATCCCTGGTCACTTGCCTTAGGACATTTCATTCGACAATTGGATGGAGTTGAACTATAAATATCAGCCGGGCGTGGACGGGAAGCGCCCCTGGGCTGAGGAGGTCCGGGACAGGGCAATCAAGGCCCAATCATGGAGTAATCATGCTCCAATCATGCTCCAATGATGCTAGCAACACCGGGACAACACGCCGGCAACCCAATCCAATCCCGCGCGCCTGCATGCATACGCGCTGCTGTGGCGGGCAGCCTGCCCTTTCTCTCTGTTCGTGAGGGCGGGGCTGTGATTAACTCTCCGCTGTGAGGCGCACCTGCGCGCAACGGATCATCTTCATCACCGGCACCGACACGGGCGTCGGAAAAACGCTATTGACGGGACTGCTCTTGCACCACTTGCGCCAGAGCGGCTGTCACGCGCTGGCGATGAAACCCTTCTGCTCCGGCAGCGGAGCCGACACGGCCTTTCTGCGCGCGATTCAGGAAAATGAACTTACGCCCGGTGAGATCACGCCTTACTTTTATGCCGAGCCGCTGGCCCCTTTGGTGGCCGCGCGAAGGCATCGTCGAACCGTTCGCCTGCCGGAAGTCTTGCGCTGCATTCGGCGCATGACCAGCCGCTGCGACTGTCTCCTGGTGGAGGGAATCGGGGGGTTGCTTGTGCCTCTGGGGGAGGGCTTTACCGTGAGGGACTTGATCGCCCGGCTCGGCTGTGAAGTCATCGTCGTCTCCGCCAATCGTTTGGGTACCATCAACCATACCCTCCTGACTGCGGCTGCCTTGGAAGATGTTGGAATCAAGCGATACACGACCGTTCTGATGACCTCGCGAAGAGGGGGCTTCTCCAGCCGTTCCAACCGCCGGATCCTGGCCGATTTGCTCGCCCCCAACCCTGTTGCCGCCCTTGGTTACCTGGGGCGGAACCCGGGCCGGTTTGTAGCCCTGAAAAAAAAGTCAAAAAAAATCAAAAAAACACTTGCACGAATATTGGCGTTGGGTATTGTCACGCCCCTGCGTTCTTTGTGAGACCGGATTTTTGGCGGCTGGAAGAAAGTGGAAAATAGTTTTTGACAGCCGCGCTGACACTGGTAAATTGATGGAAGTTGCGACTGTGCAACCCCGGCAAAAAAAAGATAAAAAAAGTCTTTGACAGCCGGCGCAGCCTGAATAGAATGGCTGCGAATTTAACAAAGGTCTGAGAGGCCGAGTTAAGATTGATTAAATCGGCACTCAGGTTTTTTGTCCCCCAGATCCGGGGAAAAAGTGGGCTGTAAGAGTGCCCAGCCGGAGAGGCGGGATAGAGATTTACGGGTGGCAACACCCGCTGCTCATTGAAAATTGAATTGTGCGATAAGTTAAGAGCCCCTTCAGGCGAGTCATGTTAGTAAGACTCGTTTGGAGAGTTTTAAAGAATTAAGACCGTCCGGTCTCACGACCGGACATAAGTCAAATCAACTAACGTTTTTTAACGGAGAGTTTGATTCTGGCTCAGAACGAACGCTGGCGGCGTGGATAAGACATGCAAGTCGAGCGCCGATTACGGGGTAGCAATATTCCGTAGTTGGAGCGGCGCAAGGGTGCGTAATACGTGGGTAATCTGCCATGAAGTTTGGAATAACTCGCTGAAAGGCGAGCTAATGCCGGATGTGAAAACTGGGAGGCATCTCCTGGTTTTTAAAGCTGGGGACCGTAAGGCCTGGCGCTTCATGATGAACCCGCGGCCTATCAGCTAGTTGGTGAGGTAACGGCCCACCAAGGCTAAGACGGGTAGCTGGTCTGAGAGGACGACCAGCCACACTGGAACTGAGACACGGTCCAGACACCTACGGGTGGCAGCAGTCGAGAATTTTTCACAATGGGCGAAAGCCTGATGGAGCGACGCCGCGTGGGGGATGAATGGCTTCGGCCCGTAAACCCCTGTCATTTGCGATCAACCGTTATTATTTAAAAGATGATAACCTGATAGTAGCGAAAGAGGAAGGGACGGCTAACTCTGTGCCAGCAGCCGCGGTAATACAGAGGTCCCAAGCGTTGTTCGGATTTACTGGGCGTAAAGGGTGCGTAGGTGGCGGGGTAAGTCGGATGTGAAATCTCCGAGCTCAACTCGGAAAATGCATTGGAAACTACCTTGCTCGAGGGTTGGAGGGGGGACTGGAATACTTGGTGTAGCAGTGAAATGCGTAGATATCAAGTGGAACACCAGTGGCGAAGGCGAGTCCCTGGACAACTCCTGACACTGAGGCACGAAAGCTAGGGGAGCAAACAGGATTAGATACCCTGGTAGTCCTAGCTGTAAACGGTGCACGTTTGCTGTAAAAGGATTCGACCCCTTTTGTGGCGTAGCCAACGCGTTAAACGTGCCGCCTGGGAAGTACGGTCGCAAGATTAAAACTCAAAGAAATTGACGGGGGCCTGCACAAGCGGTGGAGTATGTGGCTCAATTCGATGCAACGCGAAGAACCTTACCTGGCCTTGACATGT